>JBBSVT010000052.1:0-4607 GCA_038046685.1 Nanobdellota archaeon | reverse complement strand
CCGTAATGCCACCATGTCTATTGACTGGTGGATAGGCGCTCAAATTATTTTACTTCGTTCAATTTTTCGCAACCTTTAAATACTCTTTCATAATACTTAATACCAACAGAGAGAAGAGAAGGGAGTTACACTATTGATTCTTCTCGTGAATATTGAGAGATGATAAAGACAAAATTAAAGCCAGTTTTGCCCAGCTTAAGGGAGAAGAAGCGTTATCTCGTATTTGAAATAATAGCAAAAGAAAAGATTATCGACTTTGCCTGTGTTTCAAAGGCTATCTGGCAGTGTTCAATTGGATTTGTTGGAAAATTAGGAGCATCAAAAGCAGGCATAATGGTGCTTGGCAACAAATGGAATCCCAAGCTCCAGAGAGGAATAATAAAAGTGAGTCACGGGCATGTTGATGCTATAAAATCAGCATTGGCACTCGCTGATGAAATTGACAACAAAAAGGTCATATTCAGGAGTTTAGGAGTCTCAGGAATTTTAAATAAGGCTGAAAATAATTATTTAAGAGCTTAAATTAAAAAATAGATTATGGGGTGTAATAAAAAATGCAACAACCAATGCCGCACCAGTTGATGGGATATGACAGGGCAATAACGATGTTTAGCCCTGATGGAAGATTATTGCAAGTCGAATATGCAAAAAAAACAGTAAGACAGGGCTCGACAGCAATTGGAATGGTTTGCTCGGACGGTGTATTGCTGATGGCAGACAAAAGGGTTGTTGATTCACTGGTTGTACCGGAGTCTGTTGAAAAGATATGGCAGATTGACGAGCATATAGGCGCTGCGGCATCTGGAATCTTGAGCGATGCAAGGGTTCTCATTGACAGGGCACAGATAAGGGCGCAGCAAAACAGGGTAACTTATGATTCAGCGATTGACACTCTAACTGTAGTGAATGACATTTGCGACCTCAAGCAAATATGCACCCAAAGCGGCGGCTTAAGGCCATTTGGCGTTTCAATACTGGTAGCTGGTATCGATAACCACACCCCAAGATTATATGAAACTGATCCAATAGGGATATATTTCCAATACAGGGCAACAGCAATTGGGGAAGGCGAAATCGAAGTTGAGGAAATTCTGCACAATGAATACAAGCCAGAATTGACTTTGGAGGAAGGATTAAAATTGTCGCTTAAAGCCTTAAAAAAGGTTCTGGGAGAAAATTTCAAGGTGGAGCGAATTGATGCAGCAATAATCCATTCCTCAGAAAAAAAATTCAAGAAAGTGCATAAGTCAAAAATAGAGAAGATCTCCTCAGAATTAAAAGACGAAAAAAAGCCATCAAAGAAGTGATTTTGCAAGTCAAATGGTTTCAGTTGATCATGCAATTATAGCAAGAATCAAAATCCAGGGAAATAGCTTTGAAATTCTTGCTGATTGCAACAACGCAGTAGCATTGAGGGAAGGCAGAAATATTGATATGAGAGATATCCTTGCAGCAATGAAGATATTCTCCGATGCGAAAAAAGGATTGGAAGCATCGGAAACAGCGATGAAGCAGATTTTTGGCACAAGTGAAGTGGATGAAGTTGCGAGGACAATTATCCAAAAAGGCGAACTGCAATTAACCCAGGAATACCGCGAAAAATTGAGGGAGGAAAAAAGAAAGCAGATTATAGCCATTATACACAGAAATGGTGTAGATCCAAAAACACACATTCCACATCCTCCGCAAAGAATTGAAAACGCTTTTGATGAAGCTAAGTTTCATGTTGATGAGTTCAGGCCCGTGCATGAACAAGTTCAAGAGGCATTAAAGAAATTAAGAACTATACTCCCAATAAAGTTTGAGGCAAAAGAAATCGCGCTGAAGATCGCTCCTGAATATGCTCCAAAGTGCTATTCAATTATCAGGTCATTTGCCACAATACTAAGGGAAGAATGGCAAACAAGTGGGTATTGGGTTGCTGTTGTCGAATTGCCTGGCGGCATGGAAAATGACCTTTATGATAAGCTGAATAAGATATGCCATGGCAATCTTGAGAGTAAAGTGTTAAAAATCAAATGAATATTCGAGTTTAATGAGCAAAAATAAAATGCCGCAAATATTAGCCAAAGACAAGGAAATATCAGTGCCTGGAGAAACGCTGGCAATTGGTATGGATGTTCTGCCCGGTGTTGGAACTTATAGGGATAAAGAGAAGATTATCGCAAACCGGCTCGGGTTGGTGGTAATTGAGGGAGTCACAATAAAGCTTTACCCTTTGTCAGGAAGATATCTTCCTAAATCCGGCGATACAATAATTTGTAAAGTCATAGATGTGGGTTTTAATGGCTGGAGATTAGACACAAATTCTGCATATTCTGCAATGCTATCCATGAAAGATGCAACCTCTGACTTTATTGCAAGAGGCGCGAATTTAACACAATACTATGATTTGGGTGATTATATAGTATGCAAAATTGTCAATGTCACAAGCCAAAAATTGGTTGATGTAACTATGAAAGGCCCCGGATTAAGAAAACTAAAAGGAGGAAGGGTAATTGAGGTAAACACAAATAAGGTGCCGAGAATAATAGGTAAGCAAGGCTCAATGGTTGTGATGATAAAAGAAATTACCGGATGCTATATTGTTGTTGGGCAAAATGGCTTTATATGGATTGACGGTGATCCAAATAATGAGCTGCTTGCAGTACAGGCAATTAGGAAAATTGAAAGGGAAAGCCACCTAAGCGGTTTGACCGACAAAATTAAGGAATATTTGGAGAATAATGTGAAAATTAAAAATGACTTACAAACAAAGAATTGATGGAAGGGGCTTTGACGAGACGAGGCCAATCGAAGCAGAAGTGGGAATAATACCGAGGGCTGACGGCTCTGCAATGTTCAAAATAGGCAACACCTGGGCATATGCTGCTGTGTATGGGCCGAGAAATTTACATCCAAAGTTTTTGCAGGACCCTCAAAGAGGAATACTTAGGTGCAATTATAACATGATGCCGTTTTCAAGCTCGGGCGAGAGGGTAAGGCCAGGGGGCTCCCGAAGATCGAAGGAAATATCGTTAGTAACGGAAAAAGCCTTATTCCCAGTATTAAATTTAGAGGAATACCCAAACTCTGTTGTTGATGTGTTCATTGAATTGCCGCAAACCGAGGCTGGCTCAAGATGCGCGGGCATTTGCGCAGCATCGATGGCTTTGGCAGATGCTGGATTGGAGATGAAAGATTTAGTTAGCGCGGTTTCTGTTGGAAAAGTGGGTGATAAATTGCTCGTAGACTTAGACTATTCGGAAGAAAGCTATGCTGATGGGCCAGTTGCTGACATACCCATTGCAATAATGCCAAATTCCGACAAAATAACTTTACTGCAAATGGATGGTGAAGTGAATAAAGAAGAATTGTTGAAGCTGCTTGAAATGGGCAAAAAAGTTTGCAGGCAAATTTATGAATTGCAAAAAAAGGCATTAAAGGAGAAATATCATGAGGCTGATGGATAATGCACCGTGAACTCAGGAGCCATATAATAAAATTGCTTAGTGCCGATACACGGCTTGACGGCAGAAAATCAACAGAGTATAGAAAGCCGATTGAGGTAAAATACGGCATTGTAAAGACAGCAGAAGGCTCTGCACGGGTTAGAATCGGCGAAACAGATGTAATTGTGGGAATTAAAATGGAAGTAGGTGAGCCATATCCTGATACTCCGGATGAAGGCACGATAATTGTCGGCGCTGAACTTCTTCCTTTGTCCAATCCTGAATTTGAGCTGGGTCCACCCGGGATTCAGGCTATAGAGCTCGCAAGAGTCGTTGACAGAGGAATAAGGGAAAGCAAAGCAATCAGTTTTAAGAAATTATGTGTAGAGCCAGGCAAAAAAGTTTGGATGCTCCTTATTGATATTTGCACTCTGAACGACGCAGGCAACTTATTTGACGCTTCCTCGCTTGCCGCCTTGGCTGCCTTAAGGGATGCTAAGTATCCTGAGTTTGACGGTGAAAAAATTGACTACAAGGAAAAAACAAACAAAAAACTGCCATTGGAAAAATTGCCAATCGCTGTTACTGTAGCTAAAATAGGCAGCGAATTTATTGTTGACCCGGATATCGATGAAGAAAGGGCAATAGACTCAAGGCTTACTGTTTCATCAATAGATGATGGGACATTGTGCGCATTGCAGAAAGGCGGTGACTATCCGCTCACTCTTGAGGACATCACTCAGATGGTTGAAATTGGCATTCAAAAGGCAAAGGAACTGAGGAAATTCTTGTGAGTTTCTGTTTTTACAAAATGCCTGATGCGCTTAATCAAAAACTTCAGAAATACTTTGAACTAACTTCCAAAGCGCTCAAAAAAGTTAAGATTAATGAAAAACACAAAAAAGAAGCAGGGGATATTCTTGATTTGGCGCAGAGGTATTATGAAGATGCAGGATATTTTCAGAAAAAAGGTGATTTAATCAATGCTTTCGGCGCAGTTGTTTATGCTCATGCATTCTTAGATATTGGAGCTAGACTTGGGTTTTTTGACGTTGGAAAAGACAATGAGCTGTTTATAGTGGATTAATAGACAATAAGAGTTTTAAACATAAATTAATATGTGAATAATTCCGAAATTAGTTCTCACCTCTGCAGTATATAATTGCTTTTTAAACT
>JBBSVT010000051.1:0-13101 GCA_038046685.1 Nanobdellota archaeon | reverse complement strand
AAATTTAATTTCTGGGATAAAAATCACTGAAAATATGAATATCCACGCAACGCCAGATTATTAGTAAATATTATATGTTTAGAGCCGAAATTGTTGGTTATCAAGATTTTCCGAATATTATGGATGAATTGAACCAGTTTAGAGAATTATTAAGGGAAAATGGATTTCGACTGATAGACTTAAGAGCAAACACCCGAACTATTGCAAACTTTCAATCCTACACTAATGTTATTACTTATATAGACAGGAATACAGAAGAAAAAACAATAATTATGCCTATCTTTCCAAACGAAAATGGAGAGTATAAAATTGAGGGCCTTAATTTAGAGAATAAAATAATTTTTGAAAGTCTCGGCTTTAAAGTTAAAACGGTAAATGATAAAGTGTTCAGAGGCAGTGGGAATATCCGTTGCCTTATCAACTTAGCCAATGCCTTAGACCCCTCAAATGTATGTCCAATAGCATAAGGTATTTTATAATAAGAAAGATGAAGATGTCCTTAAAGCATAAAATATTAAAGTACTAGAAAAATTTCAAAATTATGAAAATAGTATCACTATTGCCAAGCTCAACTGAGATTGCCTTTGCATTAGGACTTGGAGATTACATGGTGGGAGTTTCTCATGAATGTGATTTTCCTGAAGAAGCAAAATTCAAACAAGTGCTAACCAAAAGCAAAATAGATTCCTTAAAAAAAAGTGGGGAAATCGATAAGGATGTTATGGCTCTTGTAAAAAATGGTTTAAGTGTTTATAATATAGATGAAAACAAGTTAAGGCAATTACAACCGGATATTATACTGACTCAAGACCAATGCGAAGTCTGTGCAGTTTCACTAAAAGATGTGCAACAGGCAACAAGTAAGTTAATTTGCAATGCTGAAATTATTTCATTAAAGCCATCAACTTTGAATGATATTCTTGATGACATAAAAACAATAGGAAAAGCAACAGGTAAGAGAATCAAAGCACAAGGATTAGTACAAGCTCTTCAGTCAAGAATAGATCATATCAGGCACAAGGCTAGAAATTCAGCAGATAAACCGACAGTGTGCTGCATTGAGTGGATTGAACCATTGATTTGTGCAGGCAACTGGGTGCCTGAATTGGTTGAAATTGCAGGTGGCATAAATATTATAAGCCAAAAAGCACAGCATTCAAAAAAATTGGAGCTCAAAAGAGTTTTGCAACTAAATCCAGACAAAATTATCATTTCGCCTTGTGGATTTAAAACAAAGCAAACATTAAACGATATGGATTTGCTGACAAACAAACCAAAATGGAAAGAACTCAAAGCCGTTCAGAATAATGAAGTCTACATTGTAGATGGAAATTCATACTTCAATAGGCCAAGCCAAAGAATAGTTGACACATTGGAAATATTAGCTTCAATAATTCATCCTCAATTATTTTCTGAAAAAAAGGAATTAGCATTCAAGCTTAATGAATTAAGTAAATAAAAATTAATCAAACCGAAAAATATTTAAATGGTTGTTAAAAATAATTAACATATGTTAAAAATAATTAATGATTTGTCCCCTTTCTTTGAGGATTGCTACAGAAGGATTAATGTAAGGGAGTATGCCAGATTGATACGTGTAACGCCGCCTACAGCGTCAAAGATGCTGGATTATTACGCCAGCGAGGGCCTGTTGCTCAAATCCAGGTACAAGAATTATATACTCTTTTACGCAGACAAGAGCAGCAAAATACTCATATATCTATCAAGGATATACTGGCGCCAAAGATTGAAGGAATTGATAAATTATATGGAAAAACAACTTGTCAGTCCCGCAATAGTGCTTTTCGGCTCTCTTTCAAAAGCTGAAGTTAAAGAGGACTCTGATTTTGACTTAGCAATTTTTGCAAACAAACGGAAACTTGACATAAAAAATTTTGAAAGCAAGCTAAAGAGAACAATTCAGCTGCATTGGTTTAAATCTCTATCAGAAATAAAGAATAAGGAGCTGGCAAACAATATAGCAAATGGTCATATTTTAATGGGAAGATTAAAGTTGTAAAATGGACTGGGAAGAGTGCTGCAGCAGAAGAATAGCTAAAGAGGTGAGTCCCGATATAGATATGATTGCTTCATTGGTTAATTCCAGCAAAAATAAGCTCGAATCTGAGAGCAAGCTCGAAATGAGCAATGTAACGACCGCTTCAAAATTATCACTAGCTTATGATTCCTTAAGGGGGCTTCTCGAAGCCTTGGCGCTTAAAAACGGCTTCAAAGTTTACAATCATGAATGCTACACTGCATTTCTGAAGGAAGTAATTCAAAAAAGCGCACAAGCAGATGGTTTTGATGAAATAAGAAAGGTAAGAAATGCAGTAAATTATTATGGGAAAGACTTATCCACCGAAGAATCTCAGGAAATTATTTCAAAGATAAAAAATCTGAGAATTTTTATAGACAATTTGTTAAATGAGCAAATTTAAAAACAAAAAACGTATTCTTTGATTTATGATTGGTGCGATGCTTTGAATACGACTGCAATAATGTGACTTAGTAACTGATAGATGAACGCAGTAACTCCCTTTACCCTTGAGTAGAGGAAAATTTATCAAAAACCGCGAGGTTTAAAATAGATGAAGATTGCAATTATCTCCTCTTCCAAAGACCAAGCAGGAATCAATATAAGAAACAATTTGATTGAAGCATTTGACTTTGAAAAAACTAATGAAAAATTTGAGAATAATGAAGTTTATCTAAACACTAAAATAAAAAATAAAATAATAAAATTATATTTGATAAATGATGAATTGATTTTCTCTGAAAATATTGACAAAAAAATTGACGCTGATTCATTTGTCTTTGCCTCAAAGCACCGCTCCAAGGAAAACACGCCAAGCTTTGCAGTCCATCCAATCGGAAACTGGGACAAAGCGGAATTCGGCGGGATAGAAAGAAAATTGTGCCCTTCGTCAGCCATTTTGTTGAAAAACTTATTTTTAAAGTTGAATAATATTGCAAAAGAAACAAATTACGAGCTAACGATGGAAGCAACACACCATGGCCCATATGTCGAGAAGCCAGCTGTTTTTGTTGAGATTGGAAGCACAGATAAGGAGTGGAATGATAAGTTAAATGGGGAGATAACGGCAAAAACTGTTATGAACGCGCTAAAAATTGAGGGCCAAAATTATGAAATTGCAATGGGGGTTGGAGGGCCGCATTACTGCGTAAACTTCAATAAAATTATGTCGAGGACCGATATTGCAATATCCCATATTTGTCCGAAATATATGCTTGAAAAATTAGATGAAAATTTATTAAAACAAGCGATTGAAAAAACATGTGAGAAAGTTGACTGTGTTATTTTGGACTGGAAAGGGCTTGGCGCAGAAAAGCAGAGAATCTTAAAAATTTTGGAAAAAGTGAATATTAAGTTTAAACGAACTGACAAGCCCATTCGAAATATTTAAATATAGGCATATTGAGGTCGTATTGTATGGGATTAAGGTCATTTTTCTACAAATTCGTTCCGGAAGTTTGGTATCAAGGCCCTCAGTTGAGGACTAATGCTGCAAGAATGTACCTGGATGCGGTTCTAACAAACAGAAGAAGGGGCGCTTTAAGATGGGCTATAAGACAGCTGACAAAAGTCTATAGTGAACAGCAATTGTCTTATTTATATGGGAAGTATATCCATAATCAAAACCCATCTAGGCTGAGTGTTGCGATTTACAAATTCAGACTGAGGAGGTTTATTAAGGGGTTTGTAAAATGCTATAATGTATTCTCTATTTATTACCGAGATTGCATTTCCAAACTTTCTGATATTTTGACCAGCGGAGAAAGGGAGGAATACAAGCAGCTGACTGATATAGAGGTTTTGTTCCAGGCAATGAATAAAAACAGGAATAAACTGCTTTTTCCGAAGGGAGTTCTTACGATGTTTAAGCAGGATATATGGAGGCTTGCTTCTGATTTGAATAGTAATTTGAAACGAGCAACAACTTCTGCAACGAGAGTTTCTAGAGACAAACATCCTGTGGGTGCAGGAATTTTTTCCGGAATCAGATGGAAAACGAAGAGCAGAATATTGAGGAGCGTACAGAAAATCACTAAGCTGTTTGATAGCAAATTATCAAATTTTAGAGAACTTTTTACAGAAGCAATGCGCCAGCTTCAGTCACAAGAAAAGGTTGGGCAGGAATTCCCCGCGCTCTTGATTCAAATATTCTTGACCACAGAGCAGGCCGACAAGGAGTTGGCAGAAATTTCAACAGAAGTCCAGGAGCTTCTCGAAAGGCAAGAAAAAGAATTTGAGCAGGTAAGCAGAACAGCAAATAGTCTTGCTCAGTATTTCCAAGGTGAGATTAGCCAAAATCAGGAGTTAGCAGCCGTGCTGAATGACATCAGTGAACTGAAGAAAAGATTGCCTGAAATAGAATCTATGCAGTATAAGAACTTAAAAGCTCTTTTGGTGGAACTTAAGAAATTGATAAATGAAGATAATAAATTATTCGTTGCTATGGAAGAAAATTTTATGTGGGCCACCAATCAACAAACCAAAGAGCTAAAAGCAGCGTAAAAGTACATTTACTTTTTCTTCTCTTCCTTCTTCGGAGCTTCTTTCTTTGCTTCAGCTGCTGGAGCAGCTCCAGTTGCCGGCTTTCCCTCTCCACCTGTTGCAGCTGCCGCACCCTCAATAGGCAATAACTCCTTAATCATATCATCTGGAATTCCAGCCTGCACAAGCTTTGCCTTAATCTCTCCTCTAAGTTTGCCAGCCATCTGCGCAATAATCTCCTTGGCAATTTTCTCAAATTCTGCTTTACGCTTTGCAAGCTCTTCTGCCAATCTTTTCTTTTCTTCTTCAAGCTTTGCAAGCTCTTCTGCTGTTAATTCAGTTTTCTCAAGCCTTATCTCATCGTCAAACATCCCGGCAGCAACATCCTTCATCGTTTCCTTCGCCGACTTCCCCTCTACAAGGATTCCCATTGACTGGCAAGTTCCTATAATTTCCTTGACTTTTTCCTTTAGGGATTTGCCAAGGGTTGCAGTTTCCTTCATCTTTGCTATTTTAATAACTTGTTCTATTAGAATGTCGGCAACCATTTCGTGCTTTGCCTTCCCTGAGGCTTTTTCCAGATTGGCTTCTTTCTTTATCAAGCCAGAGGCAGGAGGGGTTCCAATTATAATCTCAAAAGCCTTTGTATCAGAATCTACCTTGATTTTGACAGGTACTTGCATGCCATTAAATGCGCTTGTTTTCTTATTGATTTCAGCAATAACCTGACCAATGTTTACCCCTAAAGGCCCTCAAGCCTAGATTTTATTTAATCTATAAAGCCGGACCCATTGGAGGGGCTGCAGTCGCTTTGCCTCCATCAACAAGAGCTTCTACAGTTTGTGTAGCCATCTTGTTAGTTTTGTAGTTGTCTTTAGTAATTTCTGATTATTTATAAAGATTTCTTGTTCTTGATTTAAAATTTAGCCTACAATCCTTCTTCCCAGGTTTCATCTTCTCTCTTTTCGGGCTCTGATTCTGATTCTCTTCTTATTACTTTGACAGCATCCATCTTGACTGTTATAGGGATTGGGACAGCAGCCTCAAGCAGTTCCACTACAACTTCTTCTTTGGTTTTGTCTATTCTTGTTACCTTCGCATTCTCTCTCTTGAATGGCCCGCTGATGATTTCAACAATATCATTCTTCAGAATGTTCATCTCATGCTTTACCTGCTCAAGCATGTGCTCTATCTCGGCGTATTTGACGGAATGGGCCAAAATCCCCCTTGCATAGGGAATGTTAAAAGCTGCCTGCTCGGCATCTGTCTTAGTGGCAGCTTCTATGAAGATATACCCCCTCATTCCATGCGGCCTTATGACCGAATAAACTTCAAGTTTTTTCTTGGTTGCATTGCTGGTGACAAAATCCATAACCTGATCTTCCCGATTTGCAGTTGTCCTCAGCGCAAATATTGTTTCGTCTTCTCTTGGCATTTTGATGTTGAAACTAGCAATTATTTTTTAAAATAAAAATCCGAGATATATATATACTTTTGGGTTTTATAAGAGTTTATAAATGTTATTGAAAAAACATCAGCTTAAACATCTGAACAATAAATCCAATCAGGCCAATAATCAAAATCCCAAGGCCGCTTACTTTAACAATAGTCTTGAACTCAATTGCATCCGGCTTTTTCGTGACTTTCAGTACCCTAAGGCACTCTCCGATAAAGGATTTTATCTTGAACTTCCATGAGTTTGTGTCTTGTTCTTGCATTTTGGCTATTGATTTAAAAAAATTAACTATTGAAAATCTTTTTTAAGTTTTCTTAATCCAAAAACTCGATTCCAAGATGCTGCTCAATCTCTTTCTTCTTCTTTTCTGCAGTTCTTTTGCTTGAGCCAAAAATCTGGGAAGATTTGACTCCGGTTACTATAAGCATAGTCCTTATTGTCTTT
The DNA here is from genome assembly GCA_038046685.1 of Nanobdellota archaeon. Taxonomy (GTDB): domain Archaea; phylum Nanobdellota; class Nanobdellia; order Woesearchaeales; family GW2011-AR4. The sequence goes on along the minus strand of JBBSVT010000051.1, from coordinate 6,682 downwards.
TCCATGTCCTTGTAGATTTGGGCACCCCAGATGACTCTCGCATCCTCGTCAAGTTTTTCTGTTATTGTCTCGACTACTTTCCTTGCTTCATCAAGTGTCATGTCTTCCCCGCCAATTACGTTTATCAATGCCCCATTTGCGCCTGAGATGTCAACATCGAGCAACGGATTGTTTATTGCCTTTTCAACTGCCTCAACGGCCCTGTTTTCCGTGTCGCTCTCTCCAACTCCAATTAAGGCAACTCCGCCACCCTTCATTACAGCCCTTATGTCTGCAAAGTCCAAATTCACCAAGCCAGCTTTTGTTACAAGCTCAGCAATGCCCTTAACAGCATTAGTCAGGATTTCATCAGCTACCTTGAAGGCAGTGTGCAATGGCAGCTCTGGCGCCAAATCAAGCAGCTTATCATTTGGTATAACGATTAGAGTGTCTGCAACCTGCTCCATTTTCTCCAGGCCAACAACAGCATTCTCATATCTTCTGTGACCCTCCATTGAAAAAGGCATAGTAACAACACCCACTGTTAAAGCTCCAAGTTTTCTAGCTATTTCAGCAACTACCGGCGCTGAGCCAGTTCCAGTCCCGCCTCCCAAGCCGCACGTCACAAAAACCATATCGCAATTCTGAAGCGATTTCTTAATTTCAGACTCATTTTCGCGGGCAGCTTCTTCTCCAAGACGCGGCTCAGAGCCTGCGCCCAGTCCTTTTGTCAGCTCTCTTCCTATCAGAATCTTCTTATTGGCAGTTGTATAAAGCAAATCCTGGGCATCGGTATTGACAGCTATAGTCTCAACCCCTATTATGCCAACTTCGCTCATTCTGTTGATGGTATTATTGCCGCCGCCGCCGCATCCAACCACTTTGATGGTTGCTCTTTGCCTTGCCAGCAGCTGCTCGAGCTCTGCGTCTATATCCTTAACATCCTTGTCCTGGTGAACTGGCTTTCTATCCAAAGAAAGCAGCTTGGGATTGTCATTGCTTAACTCGGCTTCCATTGCTTGTTCAATTAAAGTTGCCACATTAACCTCCTAATTTGTTATTAAAGAATGACTGAAGCTACTATTTAAATTTATTTATTTTTTCTCTTCAAGAATAGTAAAATTTATATTTTTTATATGCTTCATTGTCCTTTCAATAATTTTCTTGAATTCTTCTTGTGCCTTTTTAGGCATATCAGTTTTTAGCTTTATGTCTAAGGAGCCTTCCTTTAATTCTATTTCAGCGTTCTTTACGTTCAGATGTGTGTTCATAAGCGACTTAATTTTTTCATTGTCGTCATCAACAATCTTGTTTATCTTGACATTATAAACAACGTCCTTGCCTGCAAGCGGATGGTTGAAATCAACCAAGCATCTGCCTCCGCTGACTGTCCTTACGATTCCATAAATGCCGTCAATATTTAAATGCAAGCCTGGAATTGGCTGAATTTTTTGCTGGCTAAATTTGCTTGCAGGAATCAATTGTATAATCTTTGCATCTTTCCTGCCAAAAGCGCTTTCAGAGCCAATCTCAAATGTATATTCATGGCCTGTTTCCTTGCCAATCAGATGCTCTTCCAGAGCCTTTAAAAAATAATTTTCCCCGATGCATATTACGACAGGTGAGTAATCTGCGTTTTTATTATGCATGCCGTGTTCTTTTGCGATCTTTTCTTCAGTTGTGTCAAATACTGTGCCGTCTTCTTTAGTCCTTCCCGTATATTCAATCTCCACAAAATCGTGATTTTTTATAGTTGGCATCTACTTCACAATAAAAGAAGTATTTTTTTCCAATAGGAAATACGTTTTATTTAAAAGTTTTGTTGTTTGCCCTGTTCTTGTCTTTGCCCTGAAAAATCAGTCAATTACAGCAACAGATTCAGTTTGACCGCGTATGAAACTCTCCCGATTCCATTTCATTCCATCGGTAGTTTCTGTTCCAGTGATTTGGATTGCTTTGATGCCCTTGAGGCATAGGCTTCCTGAAGATTCTCAGAACATAAATTTTTCCCACTTCGTGGTCGGCTAAAATCAATTTATATGTGATTATTCTAGGATTTCTTCACGCCTAAAAATTTATTGTTCTCGAGAATCAACGACGCCACACTCGGCGGCGAAGCCGTCGGAGGAAAAAATGGCAAGAACAAATACAAATTGGTATGTGGTGGACTTATTCAAGGACAGGGCAGAAAAAATTGACTGCAAAGAACATTTCAACCCGAAGGAGTTTGACATTACTATTGAGAAGATTTCTACAGTAAGAAGAACAAGAAATGCTGCTTACAACATAAACTTCCACTTTGTTTGGATACCAAAGACTAGGGCAAAAATACTGGTTGAGCCGTTTAAGTCTGATGTAAAGGCTTTTCTGTTGGAAAAGTGTCAAGAGAAAGTATGGGACCCGCTGGCATTGCAAGTAATGCCTGACCATATTCATTTTTTCCTTTCAGCTCCACCGAAATGGGCGCCTTCAAAGATAGTGCAGGAGCTGAAAACACACAGCTCAAGGCTGCTGAGAAGAAAATACTCGATTATAAGGGAAATGAGGACATCAGATGACTTTTGGGCGTCTGGATATTATGTTGGCACAGCAGGACACATCACTGCAGAGAGCGTCGCAAGATATATTGCGGAGCAGAACAAAAAGCTGGAGAACAAATGGCATTTGTTTGACTTGGAGCCGTTTGAATATGATATTTTTGATGGTGAACTAAAAGTCCCAAAAAGCCAGTTTAGATTAAGCAATTATGTTTGATGCGCTTTGGGCGCATAGTGGGCATACATCTACCCCACTATCGTGGGAAGGTTTAAGCCCACAGATTCTAACCTCAGAATCAGCAGCATTCCTCCAGTCCCACCTTGGATCAAGGACTTTACCATCTTTAACAACTTTTCCTTCAATCTCCAAAAGAAAGAGATTATATGGGAATTTGCAAATGCTATCAACTTTTATCAATAATTTTGCACCTTTTTCTCTTATTACTTTCTTAGCGGTTATCCACCCTAACACATTAGTAGTTTGAGAATAATCCTCGTTCATGCTTGCAAGTAAATAATCCAAAAAAGGGATTGGTAGTAGTGGAACTTCAACTCGTAATGGATAGCCTAAGTGTTCAACAGAATCGTCAAACCCCTTCTTTACACTTTCTCTTGTCCCTCTTAATATTAACTCAATACCAAATCCGATTTTGCCTATACCATGCCCAGTATTCCTCTGAGGTATTTCACGGCTTGGCTCGAAATAAGTTCCTCCCACACTTAAACTCACTTCACCATTGCCTCTAACAAGTGGTTTAAAATCCACATCGCGTTGGAAGTTTATGCTTTTCCTATATGCCTCAAAATCTTGTTTTGTTATTAAAGGCATTCCAGTTAAGGCTGCAGATAAATCATCTAATTGCCTGAGTTTTTGACCCCATTCCATACCTGTAACTCTTCCACCAAAATACGAATTTATTCGAGTATCAAATAACTCTTTGTGTCTGTGGATATATAGTATATCTGAAGGCGCACCCATATTTTGATCAAGAACTTGTCTGATATTTCTTAAATTGTCGTAGGAACCAACTAATGTTACTTCGCACGCATCATTGGTGTTTCTAAATGCAACCCTTGTTGTCGGTCCTAAATAACCTAAGAATTGTCTTTCCATTTCACATGCTTCAACTTGTTCTGAAATTTTCATTACTTTTTTTCCAATGTCTTCAGGAGATGCAGAGCATCCAATATCCGCAAAACCGCCGCCACCTTTTGAACGATATGAAAAGCTTCTTGTGCTAAGAATTCTGTTCCAAAAATAATCAGCGTACAATCTGACAAGTTCATCTTTGCCTACTTGTCTATCATACAAAACCTTCTGAGTTATCATGAAAGTAAAATAAAATTAATTATTTGGAAATATTCTTAACATAAGTTCCTAATATTTTAGTTGCAGAATAACCTCCAATTTTTTCCGATGTTGGTCGAATCAGCACTTTTGATCCTTGAGAACAAAGGTCATAAAAAGTCCTATCATCATAAGTGTTAAAAACTCTTGCGGCCTTTCCTCTCATTGTTTCCAAACTAGTAGACATCCAACTAGCATATATCTTGGGTTGTCCTAATGCATTAATTGCTGATACTAAATCCATTGTAACATCTCCAAGAAAAGAAACATCTGAGTCGCCTTCTAGTTCTACTATGCCTAAGACCTGATTTCCTTTACCAGCAACTCTTGCAGACTTTACAATTCTTATAGTACTGACATTACCCATTAAATCCGATAATTCTTGTCCACTTACCATAATATTCTAGGAAAATACGCATGTTATAATAATCCTTCGTTAGCTACTACTTGCAAAAGGCAATAATTTGGTTTGTTAACTTAAAATTAAAGAATTCCCATACCACCATAGAACATTTTAGGACTTTTTCCTTTGAATGAAACCAACAATTCTTTCAACAACCTCATTCACGCTCAATTTTGAAGTATCAATCACAAAATCATACAATTCCTTGTTTGTATAATCGACATTATAATATTTCTTGTACCTTTTCTTTTCGCTTGCCTCCCTTTTTCCCATGTTCTTTATTGTCTCTTCAAGATTATCGCTTTTTTCATGCTGCCTTTTGTCTTTTAAAATCCTTTGGGCCCTTATTCTTTCATCGGCAACAAGGAATATCCTAAAGCCTGCATGCGGAATGAAGAAGGCTGATAATCTGCCATCAACAACAAAATTGTCTTTAGAGTTGCCTAAGTTTTTTAGCGTGTTATCAAGTTTAAAATCAATGGAGGTGTCTTTTTCTGCAAGATTATTAAGCTCCAGCAATGATTGGCCCCTTTCCACTGCCATGCTCCTCATCAAATCTCCGATTGAGTAGTGCCTTAAACTTAATCTTTCAGACAGTAATTTTGCAATCGTGCTTTTTCCAGAGCCTGCTTTTCCTGATATCGTTATTCTCATAAATCATTGATTTAGCAATGGATATAAAAAGATTTTTATATGTCGAAAATATACCATTAGTCTATGACTGATGGACGTAAGTCAAAGGTACTTGTACATTATGGTATATTTTCGAGCATGCTCAAAAACCACCGTCTATGCACGGGATGGCTTACAAGGCTTAAAGCCTATCATGCCGCCCGTCTATGACTGGTGGTTTTTGACATAATGAATTTTTATTTTTACTAACTGCAAAAGATATAAGAATATAACGAGGTTTTTATAGATGAAACAAACACTGCTCGATAAAGTTAACATCTTTTTGCTAAAGAAAAGCTTTACTATTAAGAATTTAACAAGGACATGTTTTGATATACTTGCGAGAAAAGATGAGCAAATCCTGCTTATCAAGGTTCTTGAGGACGCAAATTCAATCAGCAGGCAATTCGCGCAGGAGATGATTTCCGTTGCTTCCTACATTAACGCATCTCATTTGATTGTGGCTGAGAAAGCTGGCAACAAGCTGGAGGATAATGTAGTTTATTCAAGATTTGAAATTTATACCCTAAACCTAAACACATTCATAAACTGCATTAATAATAAGTTTCCATTTATCAAGCGAGGGCATGCAGGCCTGACAGCATCCTTAGCAGGCAAAAAGTTAAAGGAGAAAAGGGAAGAACTTGGATACTCCTTAAATGCATTGTCCAAGAGGATAGGCGTATCAGCCAGAATGATAACTAAGTACGAGAATGAAAACTCAAAAGTCACCATTAACAGGGCATTGAAGCTATGCAACTTGTTTGGCCATGAAGTTTTCAACGAGGTCAATATTTTTGGGCTTCAGGAAAATTCCGATAGCAGGACTGAGGCGGTTGCCCCAAAAACCTGCGGAATTTTTGATGACGCTCGAAAATCAACGGTTTTTGACATTTCGAAGAAATATATACAGCTTGGCTTTGATGCAACTGAAACAAAGAAAACTCCCTTCGATATAATCGCAAAGAAAGACAAGGAACTGATATTGACAGAAGTCAGCGACAATGTGAATCCCCAAATGGAGTCGTTATCGAAGCTGCTGGAAGCTGACAACTTGGTGATTTTTAAAAAGAAGAAGCCAAAGAATATACCCTCTTTGACCAGGAAGGAGTTTATGGACTTTGAAGAAGCTAACGATCTTGTGAAGTTCCTGAAAGGGTTTTAGAATGTCGATGAATTGACGAACTCTTAACCGTTGAGATATTGTCCCCTGCTAACCGTTTTTATACCACTGTATTTTTGTAAACCATGGATTATATTAGCATTTTCCCATTCCACTAAACTTGTCAATTCAGTATCAGGAATTATCACAAGCGGGCTTTTAGATACTTTTTGGGAGAACCTATCGCGTGTTTCAAGTGCGGCTAGAAGTGAATATGGTTTTTGAGAATCAGCAGCCCGGCCCATCATCTCAAGCATTCTAGGATCGGCCCTCAGTCTTCTAGTAAAAATATCCGAATCATAAATTTCGAAAAATGGAGCAAACACTTCCCATAATTTTTTAAAAGGACTTATTTCATACCCTTGTCTTAAATACTCTTTTGCCAAACCATTTCTTAATACTCTTCGAAGAGAAAGATAATGGTTTTGGTCTGTAGCAGGATCTGGTATGAAGATGCTGTTGTCTTTAATTTCTTGATAAAATCTTTTAGATGTTGGTACATCTGTTGAAACTAAAACATTAAGTAACTAAACTTTTGCAAATTCATTTATAAATAAAAATATAAGGAAGAACGTTCATTT
>JBBSVT010000050.1:0-7193 GCA_038046685.1 Nanobdellota archaeon | reverse complement strand
ATTCTCAGAAATATTGAATAGTTATGTGTTTGTTAAAAACGCAAAAGTTTAGTTTCAATCAACTGCAGGTATTTTTTCTGCCTGAGTATTATTATGGAAGCTCCTCTTTTGGCCAATTCCCTTTTAAGCATAATGTCTTGAGTTGCAGGAATTATCTCTTCATTCAAATTACTTAAAATTAATGTGTCAACATCCGTTTGCTCACTCTTAATAATATTAATATTTTTCAATTTAACAAGCTTAAGTGCAAATTGAGCTGCTTTTTTGTTTTTTCCGGTTTGCTCGTCAATTATTTTCTTTAATTCGTTAATAGTCTGTCCAAAAATAAAAAGTTGATAATTGAAGCTGCAAATTCTCCTGAATTCAGAAAATATATCTACTCTAAACTGATATGGAATCATCAAAAAATTGGTATCGATAATTATTTTTTTCATAAAATCTTTGCACAAGAGTTATGATATAAATATTTATGTTTTTATTAAGATAAACTCCATAACCTTTATAAGCAAAATTATGCTACTGAAAGAGATGGAAAATAAAAGTATAGTTCTGAGCGGTGTTCTAGCCCGTGGCTTAGGAGAAGGCACCTTTTTTCTGTCTATGTCACACTATAAAAAAGAGATAAGGAAAAAGCTGGGATTTAATGCCTATCCTGGCACAATGAATCTGAAGATTGGCAAAAAACAAACAGATTTCCTAAAGGATGTTGTACCGATTAAAATCAAAGGCTTTAAAAAAGGCAACAAAATACTCGGAGGGGCAAATTGCTATAGGGCAAAGATAAAAAATATATACGGCTCAATTATAGTGCCTGAGCTGACAAAACACAAGAAAAATATTATTGAATTCATTGCTCCAGTTCATCTAAAATCGGAATTACAGCTTAAAGATGGGGATAAAATAAAAATTGAATTAATATGAAAATAGGAATAGCAGACACAACATTTGCAAGAGTGGATATGGCACAATTTGCTATTGATGCAATAAAAAAAAATTCCGAAGCGAGAATAGAGAGGTATACTGTGCCTGGATTTAAGGACTTGCCGGTTGCGTGCAAAAAGCTAATAGAGGAAGATAAATGTGACATTGTGGTAGCTTTTGGGATGGCTGGCCATAAGCCAATCGATAAGCAATGCGCGCATGAAGCGGCGCTTGGATTGCAGGCAGTTCAATTTATGACAAATAAACACATTCTTGAGGTTTTTGTCCATATGGATGAGGCAAGAACGGAAAAAGAAATATATGAGATTGCCAAAAACAGAGCAGAAAAGCACGCATTGAATGCCTTGGCATTGCTTACAGGCAAGACAGAACTTACAAAATACGCAGGAATGGGCAGAAGGCAAGGCAAAGATGATGAAGGTCCTATTAAAATAAAATGACTGAAAAGCTTGGAATGGTTGTTTCACAGTTTAATTGTGAAATTACTGGTGAGATGGGCAAAAAGGCTCAGCAAAGAGCAAAAGAAGTTGGTGCAAGGATTGTTAAAATTGTAGAAGTGCCTGGTTCTTTTGAAATACCTTTTGCTGTAAAAGAACTGCTTGAAGATAAAAATGTAGAAGGTGTTATCACTATAGGCACAATTATCAAAGGCGGCACAGACCATGATGCAGTTGTAGCCCATTCTGTTGCAAGAAAATTGCTCGATTTGTCGGTTGATTACGGAAAGCCCGTTTCTTTGGGAATTTCTGGCCCAAACATCACATGGCAGCAGAGCGAGAAAAGAATTGATGAATATGCAATAAGGGCTGTCGACAGTGTTGTGAAGATGTTGAGGAAATAGTAAAAAGAAAAGAGATATATATATCCTCTATCACTAAACCAATTCAAAGTCTTAGAGAAATAGTCCTAAAAAAGCATGAAAATACCAAACTATTTCAAAAATACCAAGTGTGTACTGTTGTTCTCACCAAGACCTCGCCATTGCTTCTTTAACTGCGATAGAGCTTTAAAGGTGAAAATATGAAAAGAATTCTGCGAAACATAGTCCTTGCACTTATGGTTGGCTACGTATTCTTTTTCTTCGGTGAAAGGGTTTTTTGGTCATTTCCGCATCCGGGCGACACATTGATCTCGAATTTCTTCGCGTGGCTCCTCTATTCTTTCAGCGCATATCTGACACTGATTGTAATTGAGTATTTCCGCGTACGGCGCTGGTGGGCTGTGTTTCTTGCCGGGACGTTCTTTGGCTGGCTTACTGAAGGAGTTTTTGCCATGACGCTTTTTAGCGGCGGAGGCCTGCCTTTTCCACTTGGGATTTCCTGGACCGGGCTTGCCTGGCATGCTCTAATCGACGTCTTTATCGGCTTTTATCTAGTCATGATGCTCTTGAGCGGAAACCACTATATTAAGATCATCTTTTTTTCAATCGCGCTGGGAATTTTTTGGGGAGTCTGGTCTCTCGCGTGGGCGCTTGAAACTCCCCCCATTGCTATAACACCAGATATCTATCTTCTTCATGGTCTAATCGCTACGATCTTTCTCTGCGTAAGTTACCGCCTTTTCTTAAAACTCCGGCCTGCCGAGTTTGGGAGCTCGCGCTGGGAGAAAATCGGTCTCGCTCTACCAGTGCTCGCGTTCTTTATGTTTGTGACAGTTCCCAACGTCGGGTTATTTGCGGCTGTACTTCCAGTGCTCTTTGGTGTTTTATATTTTGCACTTAAAAGAAATCGTGTGGAAGAAAAGAGGCAAAGTTTTCTTGAATCCCTATCCGAACGACCAAAAATTTGGAGCTATCTCCCATTGCTTTTATCCCCAATCATTGCAGCACTAATCTATAATTCAGGTCTTGCGCTACCCACAAATTTTGTCGTCCTGGGCATCACAACAGCCTTAGGCTTCATCCTCCTTGGAATAAGTTTGTATAAGGTATTCACATCGACTCAATTAACTTAAACAAATATTATTAAATATAGAGTAATGGAAGACTAATATGGAACAAAGCGTAATTGCTAAAAAGCCTTTGTACAAAAGATGGTGGGTTTGGGTACTTACCATCCTATTGTTCTTTTTGTTCATAGGAATGTTTTCTGGAGAAGACAAGAGTAAAGTAGCAAGTACAACACCTCCAGAAGAAGTTAGCCCTATCTATCCTGCTGCCGTTGCTCCACTTGCAAAAAAATACATTGAATGGAAAGTCTATAAGAAAAACCCAATATTCAAGTCAGACCCTAATTTAATGGACGGGGTAATGAGTGATCCATCAGTTATTAAAGATGGAAATAAATTTATGATGTACTATGGCGGCTCCAAAGGTGATTTTAGTGAGCCAAATACTGTATATATTTTTCGTGCTACTTCTAATGATGGCATAAATTGGAAAAGAAACTCTATTCCCGTTTTAAGTCCCGGAGAAAAAAATAGCTGGGACTCTATAAAAGTAGAAACTCCATCAGTGGCAAAGATTGCCTTACCTAACGGTAACTCTGAATATTGGATGTATTATGCAGGGAGCAGCAAGCCTGACACTGAAGATGGCTTTCAAATGGGTTTAGCAACCTCTAACGATGGAATTAACTGGAAAAGGCATTCATCTAACCCTATATTAAGATTAGGTAAAAAGGGTGACTTTGATGAGCTGAGTATTTTTGAACCTAGCATTCTCTTTAAAGACGGAGAATATTGGCTTTGGTATGCCGGAATGTCTAATAAATTACAAGTTTCATTTGGACTTGCAAAAAGCAAGGATGGCGTTAATTGGGAAAAGAAAGGAAAAGTTCTGGAAATTGATGTAGAACGGCAAAACAGAAAAGAAGCAGGCATCATAGAAGACAATGTTATTTGGAATGGAAAGGAATTCGAGATGTTCTATGCCATTTTGCTTGATGAAGGCAAAATAGTTGGACCAATTTGGCATGCGATATCAAGCGATGGTATAACTTGGAAAAAGGACAAGAAACCTATATTGAATTTCGGTGCAGAAGGATGGACAGCTAATGGCTTAGCATCACCCACTGTCCTTATAGATGATGGCAAATACAGAATGTGGTATGTTGGCCAAAAAACTGATTTCAAAACTTATTATGAAGGTGGATTTGGATTGGCGGAAAAAACTATACCTTCAAAAAAATCTGTATCCTCTTGCAATCCTTCAAAATGGACTAAATACAACAAAAATCCCTTGCAAACAACGACAGGAAAACACCTAAGCCCGTGGAAAATTTCAGCGGATCCTTATGTTCTATATGACAATAAAAAATATAAGATGTGGTACACGGCAGCAGATGGCCGAGGCAATGGCGGCATAGCTTATGCAGAAAGTAATGACGGTTTATCCTGGGATGTTTGGAAAAAACCAACCACACAAGGTGACCTAATAGACCTTGTTCTTGCATCCAATAAAGGTGAATGGGACGGGCTAGGCGTAGAAACAGTATCTGTAATTAAAACTCCTGCAGGCGAGTATAGAATGTATTACACTGGTAATAAGGCGCCAGAGGGGAGCAACATCTACGCCATAGGCCTGGCAACTTCCCAAGATGGAATCCGCTGGATTAAAAATGAGAAGCCTGTTCTTGAGCCGCTCCACGAGTGGGAAAAGCCGACTTGCTCAAATCCTAAAGACTCTGCAACTTGCGTGAATGGTGGAGTACTTGAGCCAAGTGTCATATATGATGAAAAAGAAAAGTTATACAAGATGTGGTATGCCGCGTTAGGCAGCAAAGACAATATTCCAACATTTCGCATCGGATATGCATTTTCCTCTGATGGTATTAAATGGAATAGACATCCTCAGCCCGTGTTAGATCTAGGAAAGAATAATTCTTGGGATGATATTATTGTAAGTCATCCTCACGTTATTACTGATTCAGAAAAGTATCATATGTTTTATTTTGGCACTAACTTAAAGGATTATTGCAGTGATTGCACCATGCAGCCAGGCAAAATCGGGCATGCGTATAGCACCGACGGAATCAACTGGCAAAGAAACCCTAATCCTATTATCTCAACCGGCTCAGGCTGGGAAAAATGGACTATCGGTGGACCAAGCGCATTACTACAAAATAACCAGATTAAACTTTGGTATTTTGGCAATCCAAAGTCAGATTCTATTGAGTCATATATTGGCATGGCTACTGCTTCATGCCGTTAAGATTTTTCAAAGAATTTACCTACCACCAAAAAATTGGAAATTGTTATATTTAAAAAACTACTCTAAAGGCACATTTATCATTTTTAATTTTCTAGTTTTGTTCACAATTTCTTGATAGCCTTTCTGTATAGAAAACTTACTAGAAAACATATTAATGAATAAAACAAGCCACTAACCAAAGCTAATAATATCACAGCTGAAAGTCCTTGTGGTTTTTTTAAAAATGAGAGAATTATAAACTTAGGAATAAATATTACTGGTTGGAACAAAATTTCAAAAATCTAATCCCCAAACCAAGAATAGCTAAAGGTACACTTACTACTCCAAAAATAAATCCTATGATTAAACCATTCATATACTCTATAATGATATTAGATTTCATAGACATCATGATTATTGCATCACAATTAAAAATCAAATCTATAATTTTAAAATTTATTATCTACAAAAACCTTTCTAAGGGAACATTCACTTTCTTAACCCTTTTATTATAGTATTTTATTTATAACCAAACAATTTATTATATTCTTTATGATTCATAATGTTAAGAATAAAAACTAAAATTTCTACTTTGTTTCCTTCAATTGTGTAAAGCATTCTCCAGAAATTTGATAACTCAACTCTGTAAAGATTTTGTATTCCTTCTTTAATCAATGAATTTGGAATAAGCCTTTTTGGAATAGGATCACCATATTGTGGATTATTTTTCAGAATTTCTATGACTCTATTAATTGAATTTAGCAATGTTTTGGCTTCTTTATCAGTTCTGTTCTTGAGAGAAAGATAGCTATCTTTAGCCTGTCCTTTCATAAAAACCCTAACTTCTTTGCCAAAAATCATACTTCCAAAGAATCCTCAAGCATCTTTTTAATATGTTCTGACTCAGAATAAATCCATTGAACGCCCTTAGGACCATAAATAATTTTTCCGCTTTCCCACAGATATTGCAAAATGACTTTTAAAGTTTGATGCATTACTTGTTTTGGAAGCTTTCTCTTTAGTTCAGCTATTTTAATTGGAATATCTCTATGTTTTTTTAAATAATCTTCCACCATTAGGACAGTTTTCAAAGTGGGATATCTCTTAACTTCTGTGTCTTTTTCCTCAATTACTTCTGTGTTCGTGACTTTTAGTTTTTGCATTTTAGTCACTAGTTAACGTATTAGTTAATACTTAAAATATATCAAGTTATATATAAAGGTTTTGAAAATAGAGTTTTTAGAATATAATAAAATAAGAATATTTAAATATTAGCATATATATACAATTATCATAAAATGGAAATAACTTATCCAAATCGAGTTCGAAAATTAGGAGATTCTTTAGCTGTAATAATACCAAAAGAGTATCTGAAACATAGAGAAAAAATTGAGATTGGTCAAGTTGTACTTGTAACAATAAAAACAGATTATGATGGAAAATAAAAGAGGAAGACCAAATAAAGGAAAACAAATAATGATTAAGATAGCATTTTTTACTAATAAGATTGACTCAAGTGAAAAAGGTAAAAATTTTGTAGAAACTCATGGTAATGTAAGGGTATTAGAAAACAAACAACGTAACATTAAAAAAACCAAAAAAGAACATTTTTTTAATAATTGGAAAGATATCCAAAAAGCAATTTTAAAAAGTTTTGATGAAGCTGGAATAAAAATTAGTAAAATGTGGGAACATGAGTTATGAATGGATGTGGGAAAGAAGCAGAACAAAAGCAGGATTATTACATAGAAAACGTTCTGACGCCAAAATTGACTACAAAATCAAAGAAAAACTAAATTGCAGAGAGTACAAAACTATTGGTTCTTTGCTTAAAGACTTGAATGTAACCTCCATATCTGAAGCCCGCAGGAAATTAAAATTGAGTTGATGGAAAATGACATTCACAATGCTTAAACTAAAGTGCCCAAGCTGTTATGAAAAATTCGTTATTCACCGCAAAGAGTATAAAAGGAATATTAAAAATGTCAAAAGACCAAAAAATCTCAATAAAATCTTTTTACAAACAGTGAAACAAGCTTTAAGAAATCCTAAGCAAACTGGAATTATTTACTAAACTTTTGCAAATTCATTTATAAATAAAAATATAAGGAAGAACGTTCAT
>JBBSVT010000049.1:0-4551 GCA_038046685.1 Nanobdellota archaeon | reverse complement strand
CATTTAAAGTGCCGTTTTCTACAGTAACTCCTGCTCCGCTAATAAAGAAAGCTGCTATTAAGAATAGAGCTAACGCTATGGTTAATTTTAGAGTTGAGGTGAAGTAATCAGATAATTTAAAGAAGATTTTATCTACTAAACTATTTTCTTTTTTATTTTTTATATATGCTTTTGTTCTTTTCATGTTTTCCACCTCACTAAGTCCCATTCTACGTCAAGCAATTTTTTTCAATAACCTTTATATAGTTAATTTCATAATTCTGCAATTGTGATGGCAAAATGGCTGAAGTTATTATCAAATTGGACATACCTGACAAATTTGAGCTTGAGTTCAAAGCTGCGCTAAAAAAAGTACTAGATAAATTTGTACATGGGGTGGAGTTTTCATTAGCTAATGAAATATTGTCTAAAAGCAAATTAACTGAAGAACAAGCTAAGCAGTTAGCAACCGAAGTGAAATCAGCTGTTGCTAAAAGACATGGTGTAACGTAAATGCTGGATTCTTTGGTTATAGAAGCGAACATAATATTTGCTGCATTGATTAAAAGGTCAGATAACTTTAAATTGATTAAGTTATTGCCTGAATTAGGAATAAGATTGTATTCTCCGCAATTCGTCTTTGAAGAGATAAAGAATCGTGAGGAAAAAATATTAAGGTTTTCAAAATTGGATGCTTTTGAATTAAGATGGTTGCTTAATGATTTATTTAAATCAATTGAAACAACTCCAAAATCCAAGTATGAATCTTTTTTAGCAGATGCAAGTAGCATATTTCCTAAACACTCAAAAGATACGCCATATTTTGCACTTGCGTTAAAACTTAGTATTCCTTTGTGGTCAAATGAAAAACTACATAAGAAGCAATCAAAAGTTGAAGTATATTCTACATTAGAACTATTAAAAGAGTTTGGATTTAAATTGTAATTTTTCATTTTTATTAGTTAAGGATTTCCATTTTGTGTTAAAGTTCCTTTGGTAAATAAGTATCCAGATTCATTAATATTAGTTTTAAACTCTCCATTCCATTTAAACCTAAATTCATTTTTATTCATATCGATTGGGATTGTTGCTTGATTCTCAAACAAAGTACCGTCAATATACATTGAGCCATTATTTTCTATGATTAAGACGTCACTCAAATTATTTCTTATCTTAAATGCGAAGTTATTTGTAGCTTGGTAGTTAGAGTTTTGTTCTAAAGTGCCTTTAATGACAATATTCCCTTGGTCGCCAAACCATGCTATGTTACCGCCTGTATTATTTTTTATAGTAAATTTATTTTGGTCGTGGTAAATTGAGAATGTGTCACTGGTATCATTTCCAGTGTTAATTCCGTCAGTTGCTAAGATCTTTATTTTGTATTGATTTGAATTGATAAAATTAGTGGAATTGATTGTTAATGATTTATTGGGGTAATCAATTTCTAAGGTTGAATAAGTATTGCCGTTGTCAGAAGAAATTAAAATAGCGTATTGTATTGTGTCGTTGTCTAAGTCGGAAGAGTTGTAAGTTATGTTCATTTTGTTTGAAATGATTTCGTTTCCTAAGGGAAAAGTCAAATTTAATGTTGGAGTATTGACTGAACGATTTCTTTCGGTTACAGTAGTCGTCAAATTTTTAACTAAAATTCGTGAAAGCGTTTGATTACTTAGTGGCAAGGCGAATATTACAAAAGTTGAATTTGTGTTTCTGTCCTCTCCTCCCTCAATGGATATCGAAAACTCTGGGTCAAAACTAACATTTGATATCACCCCTCCACTTGAGTTCAAGATTTCTAAGGTGTAATTTCCTTTAAAACTTGTTGTATTATGGACAAATCCGTCTTCTAATTCGTACACATTCAATATATTAACTATACCATTAATTAGAATCTTTATTCGTGCAATGATGTAAGTTGAAATATCTGCCCTATAGGATATTTGAGGTATTGTAAAATCAGAATTTACATTGGTCCTATTAAACAAAGCAGTATAAGTATTGTTACTAATCCATGTTTCAAAGTTAGATGGCGGGGTCTTTGAATAATTTGGTTGGTCTGAATCCCCCATCATATTTCGCAATTGAACACTATCATTAATATTCCCATAATCTGAATACAACTTTGCAAGCGTTTCAGCTGGGCAGCCATCTCCATTATTAGAACATACTGAATCCAATTTAAGGTCCCCATTTAAATCTCCGTTTGGACATCCACCCTCCCTAGTTCTGTTTTGTCCAATCCACTTACTTTGGCTGTATTCATCACACAATCCAAAAGTGTGACCAACTTCATGAGCGGTGGTTTTTAATTGGGATTCATCAACTAAAATAACGTCTGCTCCCTTTGAATTGAAGTTTATGCCTGTAGCATTTATTGGGACTAAATAATTCTCTTTGACTATTCCTATTGCATTTGTAACTTTTTGTTTCTCCAGAAATACCTTACCGAGAATTTTTATCCTTATATCATCTAACTCTCCTTCCGCTAACTCTCCATCAGTTGATAAATTCTCGGGAGCAACTATAGTTGAGACTTCTTTAAACATGGATATTCCATCATCACTTATTGGAAAGGTATTATTCAAAAAATTAAAATTTCTATCCACAACAGTATCAAAGTTATTTATGGTATTTACAGGAATAAAGAACAAATTAAATGATTTAGTTTCGACTACATTGATGGAGATGTTCATTATATTATTGGAGGGATTTGAATCTGTAATAGCACTTACAGTATTAACAAACAACAATAATATAACAAGTTGATATATAGTTTTGTATTCATTCATTTTTTTTGTTTTCAGGTGCATTCGTGTCTAAGTGTACACCTATTATTTTCACATTTAATATCTGTAACACCACAACATTCTAAATCTAAACAACCTTCTTTTTTTCTTATGTCCTTACAATTAAAATCAAACCATTCTTGTAAATAGCGTTCACCTTCAATGTTTACAGATGTTCCGCAACTGAAGCAACAGTTATTTTCTTTAATGTAAGTTGAAGTACAATCATCATCACTTTCACAATACTGAAAGTCCACGGGTTTAGGACTCGTTGGAAGTGTTGGGTTCTTCACAACCCCAGTAGGTGTAGCACATCCACTAACTATAATCAAATTTGTAACTAAAATTAATAATACAGCCCGTATAAGTTTAAAATTGTTCATAAAAACACACCTCCAAAATCTATTAAATCCTGATTAATGCTTATTTCATCATTAGAATTATCAGAACTTTTCTCAAAATAAAAAACAATTATTATAAATGTTTCTGTTGTATCATTACCAGTATTAATTCCATCAGTTGCTAGGATTTTTATTTTGTATTGATTTGAATTGATGAAATTAGTTGAGTTGATTGTTAGTGATGTATTTGGATAGTCTATTTCTAAAGTTGAAAATGTAGCTCCATTATCGCTTGATATTAAAATAGCGTATTGGATTGTGTCGTTGTCTAAGTCGAAAGAGTTCCAAGTTACTGTGAAAGATTTATCAAAAATTTGATTTTGTAATTGGGTGGTTATGTTGATTATGGGGGTGTTTGGTGTACTATTCTTTTCGACTCTTGTAATATTTTTCTCTTTTATAGTTATTTTAGATAGATTGGATGTAGAATTCATTACAAAAAGAAAATAACTACTGTTAGTATCAATTAAAGAACCATTAAAAAAGTTAGTCAAACTCATCGGTTTGAAGCTTAAGTTTGAAATAATATTATTGTTATTATCTCTTAATTCAATTGTATGATTTCCACTCTCTAAATTATCTTGTGTAGTTAAAGTTCTTTGTGTTAAGGTATACACATTGTCTAATTTAGTTTCATTAGTACTTAGGTTAATAAAGCCAGACACTAAAACTGTATTTTCAGCTATGGTTAAATCTGTTTTAAATTTATTCAATAAATGTATATAGCTTTCATTTGAAATCCAAGCTTTAGATTCGTCTCCATTACCCATAAAATTATTTAAGGTAATTGATTCGTTAGAATTGGTCCAAGGCACAAGTTTTCCAATTGTAAAACCTGGGCATCCTTGCGGTTCACAGTTCGCATCTAAAATATCATCGTCATTTATATCTCCATTAGGACAACGACCTCCAAAAAACCCGTCTTGTTTGTTCCATGCTGTCGAGTCGTATTCTTCACAAAAGCCAAAAGTATGTCCAACTTCATGTGCAGCTACATACCTAACAGTAGACTCTTCCACCAAAACACCAGGAAGTGAATCAAATGCTAACCCCCTCGTGCCCGGCAGACCTATGAAATCTTCAAACCAATCTTTAGGGAGTATCCCAACTACTCTTTTTATATCACCAGACAATATAGCTCCTTTTGATAATCTTATTAATAGAGAAAGTATGGTGAAATTACCACGTTCTATAGAGTTTTTCGAATAAATAGTTAAAAATATATATTCCAGTTCTAAGAATAATAGTTTCAGAGGGGTGGTTTACGAGGCACACCCCAATGAAACCAACAATTTCGTACAGAAGACGTAGAGACTTGATGTTAAAAAAGTTGTAAAATAATTTGAGCGCCTATCCACCAGTCAATAGACATGGTGGCATTACGG
>JBBSVT010000048.1:0-5086 GCA_038046685.1 Nanobdellota archaeon | reverse complement strand
TAACATCATACTACTACTATTTGCTTTTTTTGAAAAAATCTGCACAACTCCAGTTTTATAGAAAGATATATAAACAAACCTGGATTGAAGCAGTTAATGAGCAAGAAAAAAGAAGAGCAGCAAAAGCAGGAGAAAATTCAGCAAGAAATTTCTAGGATTCATCTTCCAAGGGGAAGGGAAACTTTTGGGGTAATTGAGCAGCGGCTTGGCGGCAGCAGAATGCGCGTCATGTCCCCGGATGGCAAAACAAGGATATGCAGGATACCCGGCAGGCTGACAAGAAAACTATGGGTAAGGGAAGGCGACATAACAATCGTCGAGCCATGGGAATACGGCGGAGATGAGAAAGGCGACATAATCTACAAATATACGCCTACCCAGACTAGTTTTTTGAAGAAAAAGGGTTATCTTAAGCAGCTGGAAGAGTTTGAAGAGTTTTGAATTTTTGCAGCCTCCTTATGATAGAAATCTTTAAATAATTTAATCCAAAACCTGGGTGCTTATGGAAAGGCAAGGCATTAGCTTTTTTGCAATGAACTGTATACTGCTTTTCTTAGTGATAAGCTTTATCCTAATTGTTTTTGACTTGCATAGGTTCGCGTTTGTAATTGAGCTAGGGATATTATTGATTCTAATTTCCTTTATGGCATTTGGAATGTTTTTGGCATACCATGACAAAAAATTTGGCTGGACAATGCTTGGAGCTTCCATTATCCTATTGCTGATTAACACATTTTTTATCTTCCTGATAACTGACATTTTTGAAACACCGCATATGACAATAATATTTTTTTCTGTTATTGGATTGCTTGTCGTATTATTAAACCTCAGGCACGGCATTGAAGAGTCTTATCATGCTCAGTCGGAAGAAGATTACAAGCCTAACGGATACTACCAGTACATCGACAAAATGGAGTCGGTAGAGCAGCCAAAAGACGAGCCAAAAATAGCAAAGACTTTTACTCCTGGTAAATTCATAGCAAGCAAAAAAGCCAACAAGTTCCATGTTGCAAAATGCGACTGGGCATCAAGGATAAGCAAATCAAACCAGATTTGGTTTAATTCCAAGGAAGATGCTGAGGCTCAAGGATTTGAAGCTGATAAGTGTGTGGGTTAAAATAATCCTTAGATTAATTGTCTATTATAGGAATAAACAACCTATTTCTTCCAGAGCAATATAATCAAGATTGCGATGCTTATTGTGACTGCGCTGTCAGCCACATTAAAAACAGGCCAAACTCTAAAATCTAAAAAGTCAATTACCGCTCCGTGAATGATTCTATCGATCAGATTTCCCAAAGTGCCCCCAAGCAGCAAGCCAACAGAAAATTGCAGTATTTTTTCATTCTTATTTATTCTTTTTAAATAATAAAATATCGTAATAATTACGATTAGAGAAAATGCTGTAAAAATTGCATTAAACCCTTTGAATAGCCCAAAAGCCGAGCCTGTGTTTGTTACATAAGTCAAATGAAAGATGTTGTTTATGATTGGGATTGATTGGTTTAATTGCAAATTTTGTTTAATAAAAAATTTAGTGAATTGGTCTAAAAGTACAATTAAAAATGCTGTAGAATAGATAACAATATTTTTTTTATTCATTGAAAATCAATAAAGAAATCGGTATATAAAAACCTTTTCAATAATATTATTGAAAAAATGTTACTACCAAAAGTTTTTAAATAATCTTAATTCACAAAGGAAAAATGGTATTTGAAAACTACGTGATGGATGTTTTTCGTGGAGTGGTCCCGGCAAAAGAACTCACACCCCAAGTTTTATTAGGGTTGGATAGGGTTCTTGGTGATATAGGATGGAACCCTGCTTTTTCTGCACCTAGAACTCATCACCCAGAGCGACCAGATACTCGAGCGTATTCCATAAATGAAGGGAATTCTATTGTGGGTTTGGGATATTATGCCAAAGAGGAAATTCGGGGACCCTTTTTATTGGTAGATTTGTGGGGTATTTGTAAACTTTACTATAGTCTTCATCTGCAAGTAGCCGCCTCAACCAAAGAGCAAGTAAAAGAACTTAGAGGAAAAGCAATAAAAGCTATCAATGATTTAGTGTCTAATCTAAATGTCGAGAATACGACTTTTGATTCTATTATGAGACCTGGAGGGTAGATTCAAGTTAGGAAATGACTTTGTATGTTCTCAAAATTGAAGTTTTTATCAAAGAAATCTAATAATATCTCTTCCTTCTTGTATCTTCCTGCTCGCCTTTTGCGATTGCCTCTATATTTGCCAGCCGCTGGTTGATGCTCTCCAGCGAAGCCCTCAGCGCATCCAGTTTGCTTGAGATAACCTCAAGGTTTTTAGAGGCAATAAAGCTATCGCTTGAGTTAAAAGAAGGCTGCTGAAATGCCGGCTGGGACTGAAAGCTTGGCTGAGATTGCTGGAATGACGGGTATTTTTGATATGGCTGCTGCATTTGCGGCTCTAATCTCATTCCTAATTCAGGGGAAGGGCCTGCGCCCATGTCCAAGCCTAAATCCTTGTCAATTCCCAAGTCTTTTCCCAAGTCATCTAAATCATCTTTTTTCTTCCAGAAAGCCAGTTTGCTGAAGACGCTCATCTATTCACCTCTTTTTAATCACCATTTACTTTATTAATATATAAATATATAAAGATTTTGAATTAAATGCCCTTCAACACTAAGTAAAGCACCCCAACTACAAATACAGTGGATATAACAAAAAACAGCAGCATGAAGAATTTTTCAAATAATTTATGCATAACCATCATAACAATGAGATAGAGCACTACAGCACCAATGAGGATTGACAAGAACGATAATGCCATTTTCTATTACTTTTAATATTTGGTTTATATTTGTTTGCAATAATTGCAGTGCTTATTGAGCGGGCACTCATTGCATAACGGAGTTTTCCTGCAAAAGCCCTTGCCTAACTCCACTAGTAATGCGTGGCACTCATTAAATAACTTTTCGTTATTTGGGAGGTTCTCCATACATAATGTCTGCAGTTCATTGTATGTTTCTTCTTTATATCCAATCCTATTTAAAATTCTTTTTGTATACGCATCAATGACAAATACTGGCTTTTTAGCAGCGTACAATATTATTGAGTCAGCAGTTTCAGGTCCGATTCCGCTAATTGTAAGCAGCTCTTCTCGCAATTCTTCGATATTTTTGCTAAACAGCAAATGCAATTTTCCCCGATAATTTTCCAGCAGATATTCGGAAAAATTCTTCAGTTTTCTTGCCTTCTGGTTATGGTAGCCGCTTGATTTAATTAAATCCGCAAGCTTTTTAACGTCAATATCATTTATTTTGTCGACATCAAACAAATCCTCTTTGTTTAACACAATAATCGCTTTTTCAGCATTTTTCCAGCTTGTGTTCTGCGTCAGTATAGCGCCAAAAACGACTTCTAGCTCCTGTTTTTCATTTTTTGGTCCGTCAGAATATTCAGGATAAAGCGTGACTGGTGAAGTTACAGGCCACCAGTGCTGCGGACCGAAATAAGAGTACAGCATGTCATAAATCTTTGCAATTTTTTTCATAAAGAAAGGAATACTAAATAGTTTTTATTATTTCTGTTTGAATTGGTTTTTAGAAATATGGGTTATTGCCTTGACTGTAAACGTCCGAGATTACCCCAATAAACCCTTGTCATGAACTCAACTAGGTTACCAATCCAAATTCTTTTGCCCATTTGATCGTATCTTATTTCATTTTTTTCAAATGGGTCTCTAAACTCGTACCGGAGTTCGTCGGTAAGATGGCCGAAGGGCCTGTAGCGAATTAATAGTGGTCTATTTTTATGACTTTAAAGTAACAAAAAATAAGAATTTAAGGAATTAAACTTCCACTTATCTAAACATAAAATATCCTTTGTATCATCGCATGTGCTTAATGTTTCTGTTCTCTATCTGAATCATATTTACTTAGTAATTTTTCTATAACTTGTTCTATGCTAGGCCTTTTTCCTCCATGAATGATTGCTTCTACATTTAATGCTGAAAAAACATTTACATAATCACTGGAAAAAACCTCTAAAGATATACCATAGTCTCTTTGGATTGTTTTTAATTCGTATAGCCTCGCCAATTCGTGTCTATCCAGCATTTCAAGAAATCAG
The DNA here is from genome assembly GCA_038046685.1 of Nanobdellota archaeon. Taxonomy (GTDB): domain Archaea; phylum Nanobdellota; class Nanobdellia; order Woesearchaeales; family GW2011-AR4. Next base: position 978 of record JBBSVT010000048.1, on the reverse strand, counting down.
CACCGCATTAATTACGCCGTCTTGGCCGGGCCTGGAGGTGATTATCGCCTTGCCAAACTCTGTGTCGATTACAGAACCCTTTGTCATTATGTTTCTTCTGATGAAGTGCCTATTGGCTGGATTGTCGGTGATTGTCTTAATTTTAGCTTGTTTATAGGATTTTGTTTTGGGGTCAAATAAATTCGCTGTATCGGCGCTCAGCAGTCTCAGCTTTCTGTTGGCTCCCATCGTTCTTATAGTTTGAACTCTTTGCTTCCCCAGCTTCGTGAATGACGGCTCTCTTCCTAACTCAAATTGTTTTTTCTTTCGGTAATCCTTGTACAATGCGCCTGACTGCTTTCTCCTTGGCCTTGCTTGGGATAATGCCATAGAAAAAAGTAATTTTTGATGGTTTAAATAGGTTTCTAAAATTTCTTTTAAGTTTTTTTCGATAGTTATTTATTCTGGTTAAATAATGATGTGTTGATGGAATTTTTTGAAATAACTGGAATTTTTGTATTGTGCATTATTCTTTTATTTATTGGGTATTCAATTGGAAAATACATCTCTAAAAAACAGTTTGAAGAAAAAATCCCGCTGTTGAGAGAAGACGCTATAAAGCAATCAAGGGCTGTATTAAGCGGGCAGTTCAGCGAGCAGATTGCGCCTTATCTGCCTGATTTCCCCTACAAGCCTACAGAAGCCAGGTTCATCGGCAAGCCTATAGATTTTGTGGTGTTTAAAGGAATGGATGAAAAGAAAATTAATGAGGTTGTATTTTTAGAAGTTAAAACCAGCCAAGGCAAATTGTCTGAAGTAGAACAAACCTTGAGGGATACTGTTAAAAATAAGATTGTGTCGTGGCATGAATATAGAGTAACCAAAGAACTCACAAACAAAAAATAAAGTTAGTTTAGAGCGGGCTCACTTATGTTGACATTTTTCGGCGTTGCGTGGATATTAACCATTTAATAGGTTAAAGTAAGATAACTTTCTTCT
>JBBSVT010000047.1:0-8758 GCA_038046685.1 Nanobdellota archaeon | reverse complement strand
CCGTAATGCCACCATGTCTATTGACTGGTGGATAGGCGCTCAAATTATTTTACACCAGAGGAAATCCCAGTTTTTATGCGCTCGATAGGTCATGCCCTACAACTCCGCAAGAACTGGATGACATTGTACTTGCTATTTCGAAGCAATTTCCAAAAATAAGAATTACAAGATAAACAAAAGAGTCACCTTCTCATTATACCGACTAATTCTTCTCTTTTCTCCTTCATTAACTCTTCAGAATTAGCTTCCAAATTTAACCTAAGTAAAGGCTCAGTGTTGCTGTGCCTTACATTAAACCACCAACCGTCAAATTCAACAGAAATGCCGTCAAGTTTTGATATTTTCTTTGGGCTTTGTTTTGCATAAATTGCCTCAAGCTCCTTTAGTTTTTGATTTTTATCAGCCACTTCAATGCTAATCTCCTCCATAGTGCTGTATTTCTTGAATTCATGGAGTAATGCGGATAACGGCTTGTCATTTTTTGAGATAATCTCTGAGATAATAAGGCTTGTTATAATTCCAGAGTCTGCTCTATAGTTCTTTTTGTAATAATAATGGGCTGAATGCTCGCAGGCAAAAATTGCTTTTGTTTTCCTCATTGTTTCCTTAATAAAAGAATGGCCTACCCTTTCAATAATTGGGGCCCCTTTGTATTTTTGTATCGTATCCGGTACGATGTGGCTGCATACGAGATTGTGTATGATTTTTTGATTTGGTTTTTTTGCTAAAATTCTTTTAATTATCAATGTAGAAATCAAAGAGCTGTTGATTGTATCTCCATTTTCATCGACAAAAAATATCCTGTCAGCGTCGCCGTCAAAAGCCATGCCGAAATTGCATTTCTTTTCCTTAACAACTCTCTGCAACTCAACTAAGTTTTGATATTTTGATGGGTCTGGCGCATGGTGCGGAAAAGTTCCGTCCAACTTGAAATAAATGGGAATAATTTTCATAGGAAGATTTTTGTAAACCAAAGGAATCATTTTTCCTGCCATTCCATTGCCAGCATCAACTGCAACTTTTAACATTCTTAGTTTTTTAACGTCTATAAATTTCCTGACATGGCTTACATAACCCTTTAGAATATTTTTTTTTATTATCGTGCCGCGTTTTTCTGTTTTTATTGCTTCATACTGCGCATTTTCAACGATTGCTTTTATATTTCTCAGCCCAGTGTCCTCATTTATTGGAATTGCATCTGGCTTGCAAAATTTTATTCCGTTGTACTGCTGCGGATTGTGTGAGGCAGTAAACATTACAGCAGGCTTCTTTAAGCAGCCAGAAGCAAAATAGACAGCGTCAGTGCAAACCTGTCCGATAAATATTGCATTAGCTCCTTGTTTTTGAACGCCTTTCATGAAAGCCCTGCTTAGTTTTGGAGAAGAAACTCTCATATCAGTTCCAACAATCACTTCTTTGCATTTAAGAAAATAAACAAAAGCCCTTCCAATTTTATATGCTGCATCTTCTGTCAGATTTTGGCCATAAATTCCCCTGATGTCATAAGCTTTGAAGATTTCTGAGAGCATGAATGCCCTGATTTGGAAGTGGTTTATTTAGTTTTCTATTTTGATTTTTAAAAATGAAGGATGCGGTTGTTAAACTCGATAAATTTGGAGTCCTAAACGAAAGAGGGCAGTTTTCTGTCCGTAAGTTATATAAAGTAGCGTTTTATAATTGTAAATATGAATGAGTCCAAACATAGGAAACTTTTGTTAGAGCAAATTAATGAAAAAGATATTATTGATGAAGAAAGTGGGAATAATAGATACGTTGCTTTAACAAATGATTTAGTATACTTTGTCTCTATTGGGATACAATCAGGGCATTTTTTTGGTAAAAAAATAAAGACATTCCCTATTGATAAAGTTACTAGTGTTGATATAGGCAAAAAAATTTTGGCAAGTTACATGGAAATAACTGCGGCTGGGATGGGAGGATCGTCCTATTCAAAAGCGCGATACACTGAACATAACGAGAACCTTGTATTTTTCTCAAATAGCAAACTAAAAAGATTTCAAGAAATTGCAGAAAAAATTAGAAGTCTAATGAACAAATCAAAAAATTTCTCTTCTAATAGTGGCACGGCGGATGAAATTGAAAAACTGCATTCTTTAATGAAAAAAGGTATTATTAGCCAAAAGGAATTTGAACAAAAAAAGAACAAATTGCTAGGCCAATACTTCTTCTAGGGAGTAATAAAATGACAACCTTTGAAGAAGATTTAGTAGATGTCTATTATAATATTAATAATTATTTTACTATGAGAAATATCCCGTTTGGGTCCGTAAATAAAAATAAAGGCGGAAAAGGTAGGGGAGAAATAGACGTTTTAGCAATTCTTATTAAAGATGGAAAATTTGTAAATTGTTCTCATATTGAAGTGAGTGTAAGTGTAACTAGCAAATTTCCTTATAATGACACTCCAGATTATATAATCAAAAAATTCTTTTCGGGTGGTGCTGAAAAAAATATTACTGGTATTATAGGGAATGTAAACTATTTTTCTATTTTGATTACTAGCGATTTCAGTAAAAATGCGAAAGATTTGCTCCGTAAAATACTATCAGAAAAGGAAGGTGTAGAAGTACTTAGTATAGCCTCCACAGGAGCAACAAATTATAATACTATAATTCTTGAAATGAAATATCAAGGTAAAATTAAAAAGATACTAATACAAACATTTACTCACATCTTTTTTCAACTATTAAAAAAATTTCAAGAAAAAGGATATATTTACAAAAACTTTCAAGATTCACGATTAAGGTCTATTCAACACCAATTACATTTAATGAAAAAGAGAGATAAGCTAAAAGAGTTATGGGAAGAAGCAAGAGGAGATTTAAAATAGATTTATCAAATAATGATACTTCTTGAACCAATATCTTCAGATTTAATACTTAAACCTTCTCTCATACTCCTTATGGTCAAACCATTCAAGAATAATGCTCACAACAACCAATTCTTCATTCACAATGGAGTACATCAATCTCCAGCCTCTTGGCAAATCATATTTCCATAGATTTTTGATATTTTTCTTTGTGTATGCTTGTGGAATCAATCTTTTCGGCAATTGAATTCCACAAAAAGCATTTTGCTCAATATTGTCCATTGCCTGATTCATCAAACGAAACAATTCTTTTTTAGATTCATCACCCTTTTCCAATTTGTAAAATGCTTTCTTGATAGAATCATCAAAAAATCTTATTGTTGATGGGAGTTTCATTTTCTCCTTCCCATGTCCTTTCTTTCAAAGTATTTTCTGGCCATTTCAGGATAGTAAATCCAACCTATCTTTCCTTCTGCATCTATTGATACTTTTCTTGAATAGACAAGATAGTCAATAACTACACAGAATGTTTGATACATCATTTTTTTAGGGAGAGACTCCCATAATTTTCTCTTTTTAAATTCACCATCGTGTTTTTTTATAAATTCCTCTACCATAAGAACAGTATCCAATCTAGGATACCTTAAAATATCTTCTTTCTTCATAAAAATTGATTCAGCCATGTTATATCAATAGATATAACAACTTATATATAAATATTTCGGCTTTTAACGGACGGAAAACTGCCATTTGATTCTTGTTCTTGATATAACGCTACGCTCAGTTTATAGAAACGAGGACTTCAAATTTAAAATCAAGTGTTTGTAAGCCTCTTTGCCTCCTGACATGTTCTTTTAGCGCCAAGTACAATTGAGACCTTACATTTCTATTAATATTACACATACCCATATGCTCTCTTAATTCCTCTGGAGTCAAAAAAAGATATTTGATTGCTCCTTTTTCAAAGTCTTCTCTTTCTTGAGGTCTGTCTTTGTAACATTGTAGAGATTCTTCTAGAAAATGCTCATCATGGATTCTTGCATAAATTGTATTGAATCCATTTTCATGTTGAAGCAAGCAATGAATTTAAAAATTTTTGTTCCACTCATCTTAGGCGTTCGCAATAATCAGTACTATCCACTAATCATTGAATCAAATTATAAAAATTTCTTTCACCCCAAATCCCTTTCATCTTCTTCAAATGGAGTTATTCCCTTCCACTTCTTTTCAGCAATCTTGTACCTATCAATATTGCCTATGTCAAACCACTGCCCTGCAAATGGGAATCCCCTCAATCTTCCAAGTTTAGCTAGTTGCGGAAAAACATCCTTTTCGAGCATTGCAAAGCCGTCTGGAATCATATCAATTACCTCAGGCTCAATTATATAAAAACCTGCATTAATCAAATTCGATTGGGCATTTGCGGGTTTTTCAACAAATTCCAAAATTCTGGAGCCGTCTAATCTTGCAACCCCATAATGGGAAGGATCATCTACAGTTGTCAAAGCGATTGTTGCCAGGGCATTTTTTCTTTTATGCAGCCGAAACATTCTAGGTATGTTTATATCCTTCAGTTCATCGCCATTTGAGACAATGAAGCTTTCTTTGAGATATTTTTTCGCCAGCTTTAAGGGACCAGCGGTTCCCAGCGGCTCATCCTCTTCCGCATAGACGATGCTTACCCCAATCTTGGCACCATCGCCAAAGTACTCTCTTATTTTATCTTTCAAATATCCAGTGCATAAAATAGCTTCTCTTATTCCATATTTCTTGAGCAAATCAAACAAATGCTCTATTATGGTTTTGCCTTGAACAGCAAGCAAAGCTTTCGGTGTGTTATCTGTCAATGGCCTTAGTCTTGTTCCTCTTCCTCCGACTAATAAGACTGCTTTGCTTGGAATATTTGCGCCGAGCGCCTCAGCCAGCAGCAGTTCTATCTCTTGTGATCTGTTTTTTATGCCAATACCGTCAACCCTTTTGTCTATCTGCATAAGAAGATGCTTGTCAAGGGTTATAGTAATCCTTTCTTTCATAAATATTGCCACCCTTAACTAAAGTTAGTTTTAAAGCTTATTTATAAAGCTTTTGTTTTTTATATGATAAAGTATGATGAACAGAAAAGTTTAAATAGAAGTGCTGTAATCAGAGCAGTGTTGGGGTATGGATAGAAATTTAGCATTGGATTTCGTAAGAGCAACAGAAGCTGCTGCTATAAACTCAGCCTATTGGATGGGCAAGGGCAATGAAAAGTCTGCAGACCATGCTGCTGTTGAGGCGATGAGGAAAGCCTTCAGCGTAATCGAGATGGACGGTACTATTGTTATTGGAGAAGGCGAAAGAGACGAAGCGCCAATGCTTTATATCGGAGAGAAAGTGGGATCAGGCAGGGGCTTAAAGCTAGACATTGCAGTTGACCCGCTTGAAGGGACAACCATTACTGCCAGAGGCGACCCCAATGCAATGTCGGTGTTTGCAGCAGCGCCAGAAGGCTGCTTGTTGAATTCTCCAGATACTTACATGGATAAAATAGCTGTTGGACCAAAATGTGTTGGAGCTGTTGACTTAGACGCTTCTATTGAGGAGAATTTGCATAGCATTGCCAAAGTCCTTAACAAACCCATTGATGAGGTTACCGTAATAATTCTGGACAGGGACAGGCACAAGGAGATAATTGAAAAGATCAGAAAATGCGGATGCAGAATCAGGCTAATAAGGGATGGCGACATAGCCGGGGCACTAGCGCCTGCAATTGATGATTCAGGGATTGATGTCCTGATGGGCATCGGCGGCGCACCAGAGGGCGTTATTGCTGCTGTTGCATTAAAATGCCTTGGCGGAGAAATACAGGGCAGACTCAAATTTAGGAATGAGGAAGAAAAGCAAAGGGCAAAAAAAATGGGCATTACGGATTTTGACAAAAAACTAACAATGAAGGAGATGGTTCGCAACAACGAAGCTATGTTTGCTGCAACAGGAGTCACTGACGGAGCAATTCTTAAAGGCGTCAGTTTCTTAAGCGACGGAGCAAAAACCCACTCCATTGTAATGAGGGCGAAAACCAATACAGTGAGATTTATTGAAGCAAGGCACAAATTTGAGCATTTTCCCGATTATTGAAAAAATATTCAACAATAAAATTAATAATCAATAAAAAACAAAAAACGAGAGCGACTCCTTTCAGCAAATGTGATTAAGGTAACCAGCTTTTGATGTTTTATTGAATTTATAAGCGAGGCAAATTTTAGTGGCAAAACAAAATTTGCCGAGCACAAAGTAATGTCGCGAAGCGACTGATTGAAAAAATATAATAAATCAAAGAGGCGACATAATATGAATGAATATGCAACAATGAATGTGAGCATACATCCTGATTATGGTATTACCCAACTTAGTGTACCTATGATACCCATGCACCAAGGCTTGGAAAAAGTAGATATGCAAAAAGATAGTTCTGGAAGAAAAGAATATTTAATTACATCGTTGGTAGCAGGAATTTATGCATTAACGTTACTTGTCGGTACAATTACAATAAAAACTAAAATTAATAAATTAGAAATTACATTAGCTAATACCTTAGCTAACCATAGTCAACGTATGGAAACCGCTTTATATCACATTGTAGATAATTTACCGTCTGAAAGAATTTCCGTAGAAAGAAGGGCTGAAATTAGAAAAAATTTAGAATATATCTTAAAACAAAAAAAATAAAATCGAACAGTAGATTTATGGGGTGAAATGCCATGATTCATGTGCTTAAACAAACAATAAGAGATATGGTAATTGTAGGCAAAGGAATTTTAGCTGCTGACGAAAGCGTTAAGACAGCAACTAAAAGATTAGCAAGCATAGGTGTCGAAAGCACAGAAGAAACGAGAAGACAGTACCGTAATTTAATATTAAGTGCCCCTGAAATGGAAAAATATATTTGTGGAGTTATTTTGTTTGAAGAAACATTATATCAAAAATCGAATGAAGGCATACTATTTCCTGAATTGTTGGCAAAAAAAGGGATTGTTCCAGGCATAAAAGTAGACGAGGGGCTTGCAGATTTCAATGGCTCTGCAGAGCAATATACAAAAGGCTTAGAGAGTTTAGGTGACAGATTGGAAGGGTATAAAAAACTAGGGTCAAGATTTACTAAATGGCGCGCTGTTTATTCTATTTCAGAAAACACACCAAGCGAAAAATTAATCAAAAGAAATTCTGCTGACTTGGCAAAATATGCTAAAATATGTCAAGAGCTCAGCCTTGTCCCTATTGTTGAGGCAGAAGTTTTGATTGATGGCACGCATTCTATTGATACATGCCTTTATGTTACTCAAAAAGTTTTGACATCTGTATTTGACGCCCTAAAAAAAGAAGATGTAAAGATAGACTGCACAATATTAAAGCCAAATATGGTTATTTCAGGAAAGGAAGCAATGAATAGAGCGGGGGTTGATGAAGTTGCAAGAAATACAGTAAAGTGCTTAAAGGCTACAGTTCCTGCTGAAATACCAAGTATTAACTTTCTTTCAGGCGGCCAAACTCCACAAGAAGCAACCGCTAATTTGAACAGGATGAACACTTTAGGAGAAGAACTGCCTTGGCATCTTAGTTTCTCTTATGCAAGAGCCTTGCAGGACCCAGCCTTAAAGGCATGGCAAGGTAAAGAGGAAAATGTCCAAGCAGCACAACAAGCGTTCTTGAAAAGGGCTAAGCTTAACAGTTTAGCTACAATAGGCAAATACAGAGAAGGAATGGAAAATAAAGATTTAGGCTTAGTAATGGTGTAGTAAAGTGATAAAAGTAGGAATAGTTGGCTATGGAACAATCGGCAAAAGAGTTGCTGATGCAGTTGCAATGCAAAAAGATATGAAACTTATTGGAGTAACTTCCCATTCCTACAGCTTCAACACAGAGGTCGCAAAGCGGAAAGGCTATAAAATATTCGCTGTAGATTGCGAGGCTGAATTAAGTGAAAATGGCATAAACCCGGATGGAAACTTAAACAGCCTTGTTGAGCAAGTCGATATTATAGTGGATTCAACCCCAAAAAAGACAGGAAAAGATAATATTGAAAAATGTTACAAGCCAAAAAAAGTTAAGGGAATTGTTCAGGGTGGCGAGAAGCATCAGACTGTTGGGACTTCATTCGTTGCCCAATGCAACTACGATGAGGCACTGAATAAAGATTATGTAAGGATAGTAAGTTGCAATACAACCGGTTTGTGCAGAACCTTGCATGCTGTTGACAAAAAGTTTGGAGTAGAAAGTGTTCATGCTACAATGATAAGAAGAGGGACTGATCCTGGCGACATCCATCATGGGCCTATAAATGCAATTGTTCCTGTTTTAGAAATGCCGAGCCATCATGGTCCAGATGTTCAAACAGTACTGCACAATGTCGAGATATTTACAACTGCTTTAAGCGTGCCATCAACTTTAATGCACCTTCATACTCTTACAGTTGATTTAAGGAAAAAGGCAACGGTTGAGGAAGCTGTTGAGCTTTTTAAAAACACAACTAGAGTTAGAATTGTCAGAAATGCCGAGCATTTGCGCTCAACTGCAGAGATAATGGAATTTGCAAGAGATTTGGGAAGAATAAGAGGGGATATGCCTGAAATTTGCGTATGGCAGGAAGCAATTGGCATTACATCAAATGCTCACAACAAATTGCTTTACATGCAGGCAATTCACCAGGAATCAAATGTCATCCCAGAAAATATAGACTGCATTAGGGCAATGATGGGATTTAAAGATGGGCAGAAATCAATAGAGATGACCAATAAAAGTTTTGGGATAAGGTGACTACATTTAGCTGGCCCGTAGTATGTGAAAAATTTTATTGAATTCACTTAAAATTTTGTCTGACAGGACAATAAATTTCATAGTAAAATAATTTGAGCGCCTATCCACCAGTCAATAGACATGGTGGCATTACGG
>JBBSVT010000046.1:0-11926 GCA_038046685.1 Nanobdellota archaeon | reverse complement strand
AAAATTTATGAAAACTGTAAACTTTTAATTATGATGTGGCGAAGTCAAGTTCTAAGCCTTGAGCCTTGGCATTGCCTAAAGACCTATCGAGTTCTGCTTGGCTACTTCCCGATACATTAGTTCTGAATGCCCATCCTTCAACAGCTAAATCTACCTCGCTTTCGCCAAATTTTCTGTTTACAACCATTAAAGAATCTAATCCTAATTTGCTGTAATCCGGCACTCTATACTTCCCACTTAAAGGATAATCGCCTTGTACCATTTTATGACAAGGTAATGGAAAATGAACATATATTTAAATCTTTCTGTTATAGTTACACTAAAGTAGTGAAATTAGTGATGGGAACTGCAGGATTGAGGAAATATTTCTTGTATTCGTTAATGGCAAAAGCGCAATTCAATGAAAAAAACATAAATTTGATGATTTAATCCAACAAAACAAAAAACCATATAAAATACTTGTCTTTTCTGCCCTATTCTAATATGTTACTCCAAATACAAACCAAAAGAAGGCATCCTGATTGGCTTAAAGTGAAGCTGCCTTCAGGAGAAAGCTATGCAACAGTAAGAGAGCTAGTAAAAACAAATAGACTGCATACAATTTGTGAAGAAGCAAAATGCCCCAACCTTGCAGAATGCTGGAGCCACGGCACTGCTACCTTTCTCATTCTTGGCGATACATGCACAAGATGGTGCGGATATTGCAATGTAAAGACTGGAAAGCCAGCAGAACTGGATTTGGAAGAGCCAAGAAAAGTTGCTGAATCCGTGAAAAAGCTGAACCTAAAATATGTTGTGATAACTTCAGTAACAAGAGATGACTTAATTGATGGAGGAGCCTCTATTTTTGCTGAAACTGTCAGGGAAATAAAAAATGAGATGCCAGACTGCTCTGTGGAATTGCTAATTCCCGATTTTAAAATAAGAACAGGTGAAATCTTGCGAGAGGGCGAATTAAACATTGACGCTTTAAATACAGTGATTAATAACGGACCTGATGTTTTGGCTCATAATATCGAAGCTGTCAGAAGAGTCTTTGCTAGAGTAAGACCTGGAGGCAACTACGATGTCTCTCTCAATTTATTAAGAAAAATAAAGGAGATTGACCCCGAAATGCCGACAAAATCGAGCATTATCCTGGGATTTGATGAAACTTTTGATGAGATTAAACAAACAATGCTCGACTTGCTCCGCAATAATGTAGATTTTCTGACTTTAGGGCAGTACCTACAGCCATCAATAAAGCACGTTAAAATTGAAAAATATTACACGCCAGAGGAGTTTAAGGAGCTTGAAAAAATTGGCTATGAGCTTGGATTTAAGCATGTTGAAGCAGGACCTTTGGTAAGAAGCTCTTACAGGGCAGATAAATTGAATAATATTATAAGATGAGTCTAATTAAAGTACAATACAAAATGTTTCTAAGAAAATGACAAAATGTTCAGAGTGTAAAGAAAACAAAGAAGATATAAAGTTTTATTCCAATCTTAATGCATTCAAAGACTTAGTATTTTTTAAACCAGTTTGTGTTAGTTGCTCAAAACAAATTGTAAAAGAATCAGGAGGGCAATTTAATGTAACACAATTCATGAATAAAGTAGACTATAAGCGAAAAATCACGCTCTATGTAATAACAAGTTTCATTATTTTATTTTTTGGTTTTTACCAATTATCACGAGTAGGAGAATGGCATATTATAATTTGGGTATGGCTTTTTTTATTAATGATTGTTTTTCCATTAATTTTTTTAATTTTAATAGGAAGGACTATCAAAAAGTATGGTTTTTAATGAATTTATTTATTATTTGAGTTAAAATGCAATGCAGGTTTATTGACACAGGAAGCAACGATGCTTTTACAAACATGGCTATAGATGAAGCAATCCTGACTTATTGTGAGCAACCTGTATTGAGAGTTTACAAATGGTCTTCTCCTTCAATATCTGTGGGATACAATCAAAGCGCGGCAAACGAAATAAATTTGGATAAATGTAAGGAACATTCTGTGAAAATCGTGAGAAGGATTACCGGCGGAAAGGCAGTCCTTCATGACAAAGAAGTCACATATAGCTTTATCTTGCCAGAAAATACTGCAATGCTTCCAAGAAATATCACAGAATCTTACAGGGCAATAGCGCAGGGACTTGTCATTGCCCTTAAAAAAATTAGATTAAATGCGGAAATAAAAAAACAGCCAGAAAGATTAGCAACTCCAATATGCTTTAACAGCTCCAATTGGTATGAATTAAGCGTGAATAACAAGAAAATATCCGGCTCTGCTCAAAGAAGGCTGAATGGCAAGATTTTGCAGCATGGTCCAATACTTATGGATTTTGATTATGGAATGAATGCTCTGCTGTTTAAATCCAACGGGGCTATGGGCTCTTTAAAAGGCTTAAGAAACAGGATTACATCGGTTAAAAACGAATTAAACAGTGAGATAAGCTACGATGAATTATCAAATGCCATAAAATATGGCTTTAAAAGAAACTTTAACTTTGACTTTATTGACAGCAAGCTGACAAATAATGAAATACGGCTTTCAGTGGCATTGCGTAATGAGAAATATTCCAAAGAGAAATGGAATTTTAAAAAATAAAAGGTGACAATGATGTATGATGCAATCGTGATTGGTTCAGGGCCTGCCGGCTATGAGTGCGCAAGGAAAATAGCAGAGCTTGGAGGAAAAGTGGCGATTGTGGAGAAAAACAATATTGGAGGCACTTGCACAAATTATGGATGCATTCCAACAAAAGCATTGCATGCTTCCGCTTCACTTTTTTCCGATGTGGCAAAGGCATCCGCATTCGGATTCACAACCCCTTCGCATTCGGCTTATTTTAAAGCCGTCATGGAAAGAAAGGATAGAGTTGTTAAAATAATGTCGCAAGGAGTGAAAAATATATTAGACGAACACGATGTCAAGATAATTAGTGGCGAGGCAAAAATAAAAGATAAGCACGCAGTTGTCGTGGCAGAGAATGAGTTCAAAGCAAAAAATATTGTTATAGCGGCAGGGGCAAAGCCGAGAATGTTGCCTGATATTTCCATCGGCGGCACAATACTCACAAGTAAAGAGATGCTGGAACTAACTGAGCTGCCATCGTCTTTGCTTATAATAGGGGGAGGCTATATAGGATGCGAATTTGCCTCAATATTCTCCAGCCTGGGAGTAAAAGTTAAAATAATCGAGATGATGACGAGAATAGCTGCGGGTGAAGATGCCGATATTTCAAAAGAATTGGCAAGGCTTATGGAAAGGCAGGGCATCGAGATTTTTACCAGTGCGTCAATTTCTAAAATTGATAAAAATAAGGTTATGTTTATGCATGACAATCAGGAAAAAACAGCAGAAGGGGATAAAATCTTGATAGCAATTGGAATGGATCCCTGTTTCAATAGAGAGGAAATTGAAAATGTAGGAATCCGGAGCGGCAATGGCATTAGGGTTAACAACAAAATGCAGACATCAATTGAAAATATTTACGCTGTTGGCGATGTAACTAACAGGATAAAGCTGGCGCATTACGCATATGCCCAGGCAGAGGTTGCTGCCAAGAATATTATGGGATATACAGCAGAATTTGATGAGAACATTGTGCCCAGCGCCATATTCACAATCCCTGAGATATCCTCAGTTGGAGTTCGAAATGAAAAGTTATGCTCTTCAATTTTTCGATTTGCAGCAAACGGCAAGGCAAGAGCGATGGGCGAAGCAGACGGGTTTGTAAAAATCTATTATGAAAACGGCTACTTAAAGGGATTTTGTGCAATTGGGCCTCATGCATCTGACTTAGTGGCAGAGGCAACTTTGGCAATTAAAAACAGAATCCCATTGGAAAAAATCAAGGAAACTATTCACATACACCCTACGCTGTCTGAAGCGTTTTTGGGAGCTGTAGAGATGGCATTAAAAAAAGGCTAAAAAGATCAATTCGAAAATTTATATTTTCCATTATGCATATCCAATCTTTTTTTGCCTCTTGTTATCCTCAACCAATTGCTTTTTTATTGAGTTTCCCAGGGATGTCACAAACTTAAATCCAAAAGTCACTTTATTGTCAACTATCATCATTTCCCTTTTCTTTCCATTGACAAAATAATCCATTAAAGCCCTGCCTCTTGTTGATTCAGGCAGGCTTAAATCATAGATGTATTCGTTTTCAAGAACTAGCTTTACAAATTTCCAATAGTCTTCAGCTCCGGACGATTTTTTATCGTAACTGAATATAGACATTTTTGACTTGGGAGCTTCCTTAAGCTTTGAGTTTGTTCTTATTGGTTCGCTAACTAATAATGGCGTGAAATCTTTTCTCATTTTAAATAGGATTTCATTGCAAACCTTGTTCCTTTTGTCAAACATTGTTGGCAAAATAGAGCTAACTAAAATATTATGGCTGTTAATCCTTTTGAACTCCACAATTCTTTTAACTGTTTTTTCTAAAGAGTTGTATCCTAATATATCTGTTGAAACGGGAATGATTACCTCATTTGCGTAGAATAACGCGCTTTTATTCAGCAGCCTCAAAGATGGCGGGCAGTCAAGTATTATGTAGTCATAATCAAGATTTGAAGTGAATTTTTTCCGGAGAAAATCAATGCCTTTCTGCTCTTTGGCAATCTGATGCTCGCAATCAGCCATCTTGTAGTCGCAATGGATAAGGTCAAGATTTCTGCCCAATCTACTTATGCATTCATTCAAGGAAGCCCCTTCCATCAAAAAGTGATAAAGATTGTATTGTGCATTTGTGCTGTGGCAGGAGCTAATATCTCCTTGTGGGTCTATGTCAATTAAAAGCACTCTTTTGCTATTTCGGGACAATCCAGCAGCTAAGTTAACGGCAGTTGTGGTTTTTCCAACACCGCCTTTTTGGTTGAATATAGCTATTTTTCTCATAAAATTCACCTCTTTTGTTCTTTCATTAGCAAATAAGCCATCGCTTAATATGTTTGAGAGAGGTTATATTTAAATATTACGTTTTTATATATTAATATAGATAAAAATATACTAGTATAACTAATTTTGGGAGAATTGAGGTGTCCTCGATAGAGAAATAAAAATCACTTTAAACAATCTGGAAGTTATCAATATATTAATATATTACCTAATTCAATACAATTAGTATGAAGAAAAAGTCTATTATGTTTCAGTTTATTGTAGTATTCTTAACTATAAGTATCCTGCTGTATGGTTGTGAACAACAACCAAAAGAACCTACTACACCACCAACTACACCAGAGGGCGTAAATAGTGTTGTAAATGCAAATAATCAATTTTCTTTGGAATTTTACTCAAACCTTAAAGATAAGGAAGGTAATATTTTTTTCTCTCCTTATAGTATTTCAACGGCTTTAGCAATGGCTTATGAAGGCGCTCGTGAACACACAGCAAAAGAAATACAATCCGTTTTCCACTTTCCAGAAGATAACAATTTGAGAAGAGCATCTTTTGCAGCAGTTTATAACCAATTAAACCAAAAAGATGCTAAGTATAAACTCAGTACAGCAAATGCCTTATGGGTACAACAAGATTTCAAATTATTAGATGGTTACACAAATACAATTCAAGAATATTATAGTGGGAAGGCAACGAATGTAGACTTTGTCGGAGCTGCTGAAAAAACCCGTCAAACAATAAATAGTTGGGTAGAAGATAAAACAAACAATAAAATCAAAAATTTATTTCCACCAGGTTCATTAACCCCATTATCTCGCCTTGTTTTAACCAATGCAATTTACTTTAAAGGAACTTGGGTTAAACAATTTGATAAAAGTGATACAAAAGATGAGGATTTTAGAGTTAGCTCTGACAAAACTGTTAAAGTTCCTATGATGAGAAAAACAGGCAAAGACGCTAAATTCAGTTATACCGAAACAGACGATTTACAAATTCTTGAGATGATTTATGAAGGTCATGAATTATCAATGCTCGTTCTTCTACCAAAAAATGAGGATTTAACATCAATTGAGGAATCTCTTACAGTTGAAAAACTAGACGGTTGGAAAAATGAATTAAGAGAACAACGTGTTGATTTATTTATGCCTAAATTCACTTTTACTACAAAATATACTCTTAATAATAATCTTAAAGAAATGGGAATGCCATCGGCTTTTTCTACAGCGGCAGATTTCTCAGGTATTGATGGGACAAAAAATCTTTTCATTCAGATTGTTGTTCATCAAGCTTTCGTAGATGTAAATGAGGAAGGTACAGAAGCGGCAGCAGCAACTGGTGTTGGTGTAGGTATCACATCTCTTCCACCACCAGTCCCAATATTCCGTGCTGACCACCCTTTCATATTCATAATTCAAGAGAAGAAAAGTGGAATCATCTTATTCTTTGGAAGAGTTATTGATCCAACTAAATAAAACGTTCACCTGTTCCTTTATTTTTAATTGAGTCCAGATAACTCTTCGGCCGGGATTTGTTAGAACTACATAACTAGCAAAAAATACAACAAGCAATCACTCATACAATCTCCAGCATATAATCTTATTATTAGAACTCACACTTTTCCAATTTATCAATAACATTGAGCATAAATCTCGCAGCCTGTCCTCCGTCTACAACTCTGTGGTCATATGTTAAAGATAATGGCAGTACTTTTCTTACTTCAATTTTGCCGTTTTTAACAACAGGCTTTTCAAGTAATCTGCCTACTCCCAGAATTGCGCTTTCAGGATAGTTGATGATTGGAGTGAAAAACTCAACACCAATAGAGCCGAGATTGCTGACTGTAAAAGAGCCGCCTTTCAAATCCATCAAATTAATCCTTCTGCTTCTCGCATCATTAGCCAATTTTTCAATATCTTTTGCAAGACTTTTTATGTCTTTGGACTGTGCGCCTTTAACAACAGGCACCATTAACCCTTCTTCTGTGTCAACTGCAACTCCCACATTATAATATTTTTTCAAAACTATTTCTTCGCCTTCAAGAGAAGCATTAAGATAAGGGTGGTTTTGCAGGCACAAAGCAACTGCTTTAACAATGTACGGCATAAGAGTAAGCTTAATTCCTTCTTTCTCGTATGATGCCTTTTCTTTTTCCCTTAACGAAGCTAATTCTGTTGCATCAACCTCATACATATTTGTCAGCTGCACAGCCGTAAAAATTGATTCGGTCATCTTTGCTGATACCGCTTTTTTAACGCCATGCAGCGGAATTCTTTCAATATATCCAAAGAAGTCATATTTTTTTGTTACTTTAATGCCAGAAAACTCTTCTTTTTTGCCAGAAGCAGCTTTCTGCACATCTTCAATTGTGATTCTTCCATCTGCTCCAGCTCCTTTTATTGCCAATAAATCAACATTAAGCTGCTTCGCAAGATTCCTCACAGCAGGGGTTGCAAGTATGGCAGGTTCTTGAGTTGTTCCTTTTGCTTCCTTTGTTATTGTTTGCACTGGCTGTACATCTTTAGCTTCTTGTAGAAACCCTACAACAGAGCCTGTATAAGGGACATCGCCTTTTGGTTTTGTTTCTATTTTTGATTCAGTCTGCTTTTTTGCATCGCCAATGCTTTCCCCTTCTTCAAGAATAGTAACCATTGTTTCCCCGACATGAATAATGCCGCCAGCAGGGACATGAAGCTTTATAATGGTTCCTGACTTAGGAGACGGCATCTCAACAATAGCTTTGTCAGTCTCAATCTCTCCTAACGGCTGGTCAGCCTTCACTTTATCGCCTTCTTTAACTAGCCATTTGACTATTTCTCCCTCATGGATTCCTTCTCCAACATCCGGAAATTTGAATTCGTAAGGCATTTTGATGGTTAATTTATTTTTTATCTTTTTCTAATAACTTATTTTTCGTTATCTTCAATCCGCCTTCGGCAAAATTTAGCGCTCGTCGTTGCTCTTCTGCCATTGAGCAACTCCTCGCCTGTTTATGCATTAAATAAATTTCGAGGCAAAAATCAATGGCAGCAAGATTTTTGCCGAGTGTAACTATTGTCGCCTCAAAGGCGACGTTTTGAATTCAAATTCTGATATATTAAATTTCCTAAATCAAAAACTCATAACCTTTTCAATTCCCTTTAATATCCTGTTAACATCCGGCAAAAAGTAATTCTCCAATTTTGCCAAAGGGTATGGAACGTCAGGTGCTGTTACTCTCACAACAGGAGCTTCCAAACTTAGCAGGGCTTTTTCATTTATTGCTGCAATTAACTCTGCAGCAAATCCACAGGTTCTAATTGCTTCATGCACGATAATACATCTTCCTGTTTTTTTGACAGAATTAATAACCATATCTGCATCATATGGGTTAATAGTTCTCATGTCGATTAGCTCAACACCATATTTATTATTTAATTTTTCAACTGCGTCTTGGCATGTCTTAAGCATTGCACCCCAAGCAATAAGGGTTAAATCATCACCTTCTTGAACAATATTAGCTTTGCCTAATGGCACTGTATATTCATTTTCCGGAATATCCTGCTTTATAGCCCTGTATACTCTCATTGGCTCATAGAATATGACTGGGTCAGGATCTCTAATGGCAGATGCAAGCAATCCTTTTGTGTCATAGGGATTTGATGGAATTACCATCTTTATGCCAGGTATGTGTGAGAATAAGGATTCGCCTGATTCGCAATGCAGCTCTAATGCCCTTATGCCGCCGCCATAAGGAGTTCTAACAACCATCGGGCATGTAAATCTGCCTCTGCTTCTCATTCTGATTCTTCCTGCATGGCTTAGTAATTGGTCAAAGGCCGCATACATAAATCCGCTGAATTGAATTTCTGCAACTGGCTTCAGTCCATTGACAGCCATCCCAATTGAAGCTCCGACAATCCCAAGCTCTGCAAGCGGAGTGTCTATAACCCTGTCAGGACCAAATTCTTTTTGCAGGCCATCTGTCGCTCTGAAAACCCCTCCATTAACGCCAACATCTTCGCCAAGAACAATAACCTTCTTGTCTCTAGCCAATTCCTGCTTTAATCCCATGTTCACTGCCTGCACAATATTTGCGATGACCATATTTTACACAAATTTTTTATTTTTTGTTATTTTTGATTGACTTTTTGATAATATTAAATCGTTAATGTGTTTAAATCAAATAATATCAAAACACTATCCAAACAAATCCTGCATCTGCTCCTTTTGCTCAGGAGTTAATTCTGCAAAGACATAATTGAAGATATCTTTTGGCTCTGGTGCTGGCAACTTTTCAAATTCAGTGACAGCTCTCTCAACAATATCTTGTGAGTCTGCAAGCACTTTTGCCTTGTAAGTGTCATCCAGCAATCCTTTTTTGCGCATGTATTTTTCAAGCCTTTCAATTGGATCCTTTTTTATCCACATTTCAACCTCTTCTTTTGACCTGTATCTTGATGCGTCATCTGAGGTTGAATGGTCGCCCATTCTATAGGTAAAGCATTCAATCAATGTCGGCCCATTGCCCGCTCTTGCTTTTTCCACGGCATCTTTCATTGCCTTATACACCGCAAAAATATCCATCCCATCAACTTGAAGCCCCTCTATTCCGTAGGCAATTGCCTTCTGGGCGATTGTATCTGATTTGGTTTGTTTGGCTCTAGGAACTGAAATGGCAAACTGGTTGTTCTCGCATATAAAAATGGCTGGCAAATTGAACACGCCTGCAAAATTTAGTGCCTCATGAAAGTCTCCTTTAGAGGTTGCCCCTTCCCCAAACCAAGCGCACGCAACCTGATTAGTCCCCCTTAATTTGGCAGCCCATGCTGCTCCAGACGCATGTATAGACTGAGTTCCTACAGGAATAGATATTGGAAAATTGTTGATGCCTTCAGGAGCCTTTTGCCCTCTTTCATCACCGCCCCAATACTGCAATATCTGTACAATTGGCTGGTTCCTGACAATTAATAATCCAGAATTTCTGTACATTGGGAATATAAAATCATCATCCTTTAGCGGCAATGCAGTTCCAACCTGGCATGCTTCCTGGCCTTTAAACTGGATATAAGTTCCAAGCCTGCCTTGCCTTTGCATGTTGAATGCTTTCTGATCGAAAACCCTTATTAGAACGAGCTTTTCATAAATCCTTTTGATTTCGTCATTAGACAGCTTGGGCATCAATGATTCATCGCAGCTTCCGTCTTCACCCAATATTTGCAAAGACTCTATCTTAAATTCCTTTAAAACTTTTTTCGGCATATTACCTTCTAAAGACAATATTTTTGGCCTGTTTATAAATCTTGTTTAATCTTTTCAATTGCCCAAAGCCCACGCCTTCAGCTTTTCGTATTTCTGGTTGCCACAAAGCTTCTTGCCCGTCCCCTCATTGTAGAATAATGGAATACCGCCGCAAAAAGGGCTTCCATCTGGATTTTTATCAATGCTTTCAAGGAATGCTGCGTTATCAGCATTATGCCAAACCTCAAGCCGCACAATCTCTATGCTTAATTCTTTTTCCAACTGCTCAACCAGCGGATGCATTTCTTTGCAGTGGGTGCATTCCTCACCTGTAAACATAATCAAACGCTCAGCCATTGTATGCCATATTCCACAATAATTAGTGATTTATTTAAAATTTTCGATTAAGAAAAATCTGATTTATCTGTTTTCCAACCACACAATATCTTCCTGCACAAATTGAGGCGTTGAAAACAATATTATTTCAACTGGAGTGTCACCAATCCTCTCCAAGCTGTGAGGCATACCTGCAGGAATCGCAATTAACTGCCCAGGGCCAGCTTCAGCTATGACCTCTCCAACAGTTCCCTTTGCCCTTCCCTTAAAAATATATACAAAATGGTTTTCTTTTGGATGCATATGCATTGGAATCTTGTCATCCACTCTCAGCAACTCCACACTGCCTGTCTCGGTCTCAGCGAGAACTGCGTATTTAAAATAATCAGCATCAATATCAAGCTGGCCTAATTTCTTGGGAACATCAAAGACATTTGCCTGCAATGGCTTTTTTGCCAAGGACCTTACATTGCCGGGCAGAAGATAACCAACAACAATGCCCACACTAAACAGGAATACAAACAATATCCGCATAGTCTTTTTTTTCATAATGCTTCCTTTTAATATAAGCAGTTATATAAATACTTTTTGGTAGTAATTAAGAAATGTTACTACTTAAAAGAACAACTTAAAAAGTATTATGTTACTTTTAGAGACTTTTTCCTTTCTAGCTGGATAGGTGGTATTTTATAATACCTAAAACTTCTTTTGTTCTTTATGGCTCGCAATAATTAAGCGGGCACTACTCTAAATCCATTACCCTCAACTTTTATTAGGACATTTTCCCCTTTCTCTAAATTGAAAGCATGTTCTAAATCCTTTGGCAATCTCAAAATTAGATTGCTCCTAATCTTACCAAGTTTTGCTTTCAACACTTCTTTCTTCAATTTATTCAGAAGCAATACTTTCTGCGCCTGCTCGGGGTCGTAATAAATTTCACCGCAAGAACATTTCCATCCAGCTATTGAATATTCATTAAACTTCATTCCATCAAGGAATTTCATTACCTTACCACATTTATTGCATTTCATTTTTATTACCTCCTACTAAATTTTCCAAAATGAATCAAAACCCAACAATCTTCTTTTAAGATTTCATGGTAATCTTTTACAATTACAGCATTATAAATTTTCCTTCCTTTATCAAGCCACTTTTCTATTGTACCTTTCTATTGTACCTTCTTTTCTTTTTCTTGGTGCATCATACCCATCTTCCAAGATTTCAACAACATCATAAATTGTTTTACCTTCTTGCAGTAATTCTTGCATAGCTGAATGGCTTATAACAACTCTGGGACCTTTGTATTTCTCATTAAACATACTTATCTAACATATGTTAGGGGCATATGTTTATAAATATTTCGCTCTTTAAAAGAAAATTTGCATCATTCATTGGGAGTAGTCCTTAATTTCTCATATTTCTTGAGCATGTCTCACAATCATTTATATAATCTAACAATAAATTAAAAAATAAAATC
>JBBSVT010000045.1:0-45128 GCA_038046685.1 Nanobdellota archaeon | reverse complement strand
TAATTTTTACCCCACTGGTGTGCTACGCAACACCAGTGGAAAGCTCAGCTTCTACGCCTAATGCTAATATCAAATCCAGCAACATAGGAAAATTAGTAAATCCCGCTTCCTTATTCAAATGCCAGCCATTATGGATAATTTTCAATTCTGCATTCAGGTTTTTTGCTAATTCTTTTGTGATGTCTAAGGAAATATATTCATCATTATCAGAGCCAAAGACAAAAAATTTACCACAATTTCTTTTTATTTCTTCCCAATCAAATTTTTTGTCAACAAAACTCTTATTTATGGAATCATATGGGCTATTCAATAATTGAAAAAATCCAGCAACTAAAAATGCCGCCTTTATTTTTTTACTTGTTTTTTCGAGATAGTCTAAGATAAATGCAGCACCTAAACTATGTCCAATGACAACAGTCCTTTCATTTATTTTGTCTTCATACTTTGAAATTGTCCTAAGCCAACTGCCCAAATTCTGATTTAAGGGTGTTGAAAATGCTGGAGCTAAGACTTCAAATCCTCTGCTTTCCAGCTCCTTCTTAAGCCAGGGAAACCAATTTGAATTTGGGTTTGAGTAAACGCCGTGGATTATGATAAAGTTGTTTTCCATTATGGTTCATGATTATTCAAACCTATTTAAATTTTGGTTTTTAACAAGATTCCAAAGTCGACGTCTTAAACTAAACCTGCGAAATACTAATTTTGCTGAATAACAAAGTTTATATAGAAGTTCCCTCAAAATTGGACACCAAGACTTTAAAAGAGGGATATTTAGTGCCGACAAAAAATAACTGGCAGCAGTACTTCAATAAGTTAAACAAAACTGTCCAGAATTTTGAACTCAGGATAGAGAAACTTGAAAAGCAGATTGCAGTTCTTTCTAAGAAAACTCCTGCGCAAATACAAGAAACTCAGCAGGAATTAGTTTTTGAAAGTCCTCCAAAAAGAAGGCTTGGATGGGGCTTGATTTGGATTGGAATTATACTACTAATGGCTCCATGGCTTGGTTTTAGATTTTTGAGCGCCATTTTACCATACGGCCTTAGTAGCTTATTGACTTTGGGTCTTATAATCACAGGAATTGTTCTTATACTTACCAATCCTAAAATTGGAACATCAGTCAGCAAAGCTGCGAAAAAGGAGTTGGTTGAAGAAGAGGCTGAAACAGAAGAAGAAATAAAAATAACAAAAAAGACGACTGCAAAAGCCGAAGCTGCAAAAAAAGTCCCAACCGAAAAAGAAAAGAGCGATTTGGAATCTGACATTGGAAAGAAATGGCTTCCAAAAATAGGAGTAATCTCTATCGTTCTTGGAGTTGCATTTTTTGTAATATACGCTATACAAAATAAATGGATTGGTCCAACAGGACAAGTTGCACTAGGTGTGCTAGCCGGAATTGTTTTAGTGATAGCAGGAGAAATTTTTGAAAGAAAAGGCTATTATAATTATGCAATGACTTTGGTGGGAGGCGGTTTTGCAATCATGTATTTTGCAATGTTTGCTGCTTATAGATTTTATAACTTATTGCCATTAATCGCAGATGTAATTTCAATTAGCATCATAATAATGGCGGCAATCTATTTTTCAGTAAGGTACAATTCAATAATAATAGCTTCTGAGGCATTCTTTTTAGGCTACTTTGTGCCTCTGTTAACAAGCTCTGTCAACACTTTCTTTTTGATTTATGCAATTGCTTTAACAGTAGGGCTTATTGCTCTGACTTACTTTAGAAATTGGAAAGTTCTTGGAGCTCTTGGAATGGTTGCAATGTATGTAACCCATATTTTTTGGCTTGATAACTACACTGGCGATAATCAAAGCACCTTACATATAATATTCCTGTTCATTTATTTTATAATGTTTGCAGCTATGGCACTAAAAATTAAAGAAACCGATACAAAAGAAATTGATTCTTGGCTAAATCAGAAATTTTTATTCGCTGCCCTTTTCATTATAACCTATTTGTTTGTATTTCAAGTTGATTTTAGAAATGTATTTTATGTGATACCTCCTTTAATTTTATTGTTGCTTCTCTCGGCATTTTTCATATTAAGATTTGATTGGGATTATTTTGTTATTGGTGGGATTGTGCTGACTTATGTTGTGCATTGGAGATGGCTCGGCTTAAATTTTAATGAATCATCTATTTTTGTTAATTTTGTTGGGCTTTCAATTTACTTTGTATTATTTAACATTTTATTGTTTTTGCTTAAAGACCAGAAAAATAAAGCCAGCAATGTCGGCGGAATATTAATAAATTCAGCTTTTTATTATGGATTAAATGCATGGGTAGGATTCCATTTTGATACCGGATTGAAAGGATTATTCACAGCAATGCTGTCCGTATTCTATTTGGTATTCGCTTATCTTGCATACCAAAGAAAAGTAAGCCATTATTTCAATACGTTCATCATATTATGCTTTGGTTACCTTACCCTTACAATTCCATTGCAGTTCAACCAAGAATGGATAACAATTTCTTGGTCTGTACTCACTTTAATATTAGTCATGCTTAGCTTTAGGCTTAAGGAAAATTCTATAAGAATTTCAAGCTCTATTGTTGGTGGAATAACTTTATTCAGGGTTTTATTTTTTGATTCATGGAAATTAAATCCATTTAACCTTTCAAATATACTCAGCAGCACAAGATTCTTTGCCTTTTTATCAGTAATAATAATATTCTATGTTATAGCATACTTATACTATAAGAATAAAGATGATTTTGTTGACTACTCGCAATATATTAGATACATAAATGCAACTTATGCAATTGCAGCTACTTTGCTTGTTGCTGTAATAATCTGGCTTGAGATTTGGGATACAAAAATGGCATTAAATGCCAAAAAACTATGGACTTCGCTTGCGTTCATATTGCAGGCAATCATAGTGCTGTCTTTTGGATTTTCTGCAAAAATAAAATTATTTAGGATAATGGGGCTGCTTTTATTTGGACTTTCAATATTAAAGGTATTCTTATATGATTTAAGTAATCTTGAAACAGGGTACAGAATAATCTCTTTTATAGTTCTTGGAATAATCGCATTGCTGGGAGCTTTCCTATATAATAAATACAAGGAATATATATAATAAGAAAATGGAATATAAAAGTCGTTTAAAAAATTTCATTATAATCGCAATCTTAATTCTAAATTTTGCAATGGTTTCTGCTTTTGAAGCAAATGAATATCCTTATTTCAAAAAAATAAGCATTCTGCCTTCAATTGATGAGCCCGCTATCGTTAAGCTGGATTATCAAATTTTGAATTACATGCAGTCTGACGGCTCAGATTTACGAGTAACTGAAAACTTAAACGAAATACCGATAAAGACGATAATAAATCCAGTTGAAGAGCTTGCCCACAAAAGCAAGATGATAAGTGCCACCTCAACAAGACCTAATTTTAGAGGCATATCTTACGCTGTAAATAATATTATTGATGGAGATTATACAAATAATGATAATGCTTATTTTCAAATAGATTCTGTTAAAGACCCTATCTACGCGTATTTTGTGGTCGAATTACCGGAAACAATACTTACAGATAAGGCTAAGATATGGAGCTTAAACAGCGATTATACATGGACGGATATCCAAATAGAGGGAAGCAATGACAACAGTAATTGGGACATTATAAAAAGCAAAACAAAATATGATATTGCTGATGTACGAACAGTAGCTTACCCGCCTGTAGAATATAAATACCTTAAATTCTCTTTGTGGCATACACAAAGCCTTGTGGTAAATGAAATAGAAATCTATGGCGCTTACACAGGTCAAGTTATATTTTATGCAAAATCTGGAAATGAATACAAGCTTTATTATGGCAATAAAAAAGCAACAAAGCCTTCATATGATACTTCGCAATTATTTACAAAGAAAACCACACCAATACTTGCATTGGGAATACAACAAAGCAACACTAATTTTAATGTTGATAACGATGGAGACGGGATTGTGTCTGATAATTGCCCAACGATAAGCAACCCTGACCAAACAGACAGCGACGGTGATGGCATTGGAAATGCTTGTGATGATTGTACTACTCAGGCAAATTCCGACCAAATGGATACAGATAATGATGGAATCGGCGACGCTTGTGATAATTGCCCATCACGTTTCAACTCTGACCAGTATGATGACAATTTAAATGGCAAAGGGTACATGTGTGATGACAATGATAATGATGGTGTAATTAATCCCTTTGATAATTGCGTAAGTGCTCCAAACCCAAGCCAAAGTGATAAAGACAGGAATGGTATCGGAGATGCTTGTGAGGATATAGACAATGACGGGATTTCATTTTCCAAAGATAATTGCATCAATACTTATAATCCTGAGCAGAAGGATTCAGACAATGACAAAATCGGTGATGCTTGTGATAACTGTGTTGCTGGCTATAATCCAACACAGTTCGATAAGAATAATAATGGGATTGGTGACGCTTGTGACGATGATGACGGCGATAATATAAAAAATTACATGGATAATTGCCCTAAACTGGCAAATAGCAACCAGAAAGATTCGGATAGTGACAGTTTAGGGGATGCATGCGACAATTGCCCCTTAATTAAGAATTTAGAGCAATCTGATGAAGAGGATAATGGCATCGGCGATGTCTGCGATGATTCAGATAAGGATGGCATCATTAATCCAAGAGATAATTGTCCAAATGTAAAAAATCCTGAACAAAAAGACCAGAATAATAATGGTATTGGGGACGATTGCGAAGATTTTGATAATGATGGAGTTATGAACTACGAAGATAACTGCTTGTACGATTATAATCCTCGAGCTTATGCGGGAAATGAGCGCAGGCAATCAGACATTGATAAAGATGGCAAAGGAGACGCATGCGATAAAGAAGACGATAGAATTACAGAGAAAAAAGGCTTAATTTGGCCAGTAATAATCATCACTATTTTAATAGTGGGATTTTTGGCATGGCAGCTTAGTAAGAAACCCATTAATCAAAAGTAAAATTCTTTTTTTTCTTCCTCATTTACTAACCCAATTGCTTAAAGTAATCTGCTCATCTCTTTTTGAGCTTAGATAAATTACCTGTCCTCCTCTAGAGCCGTACCTGTAAATTGAGATCCCCTTGCATCCAAGCTCGTGAGCCATCATGAATATTCTCTCAACATCTTCTGCAGTTGCGTCTTTTGGCAGCGTAACAGTCTTACTTATCCCATTATCCACATACTTTTGAAAGATAGCTTGCATCTTTACATGCCATTCCGGCGCAATATCAGAGCCTACAACAAAAATTTTCCTCATATCTTCAGGAATCTCTTTAATATTTTTTATGGAGCCCTCTATGTTTATTTTGTTGATAGTATCCTCTTTGAATAAATTATAGCTTTTTAGTGTGTTTTTTAGTTCTTCATTGAAATAAATTAATCTTTTGCCTTCAGCAGTTTTTCTCATGTAGCTTAACGCAAATAATGGCTCAATGCCGCTTGAAACGTCTGCAATTATGCTTATCGTTCCTGTTGGCGCGATAGTTGTTCTAGTCGCATTCCTTAAAAGAATATGGCATCCCTTAAAATATGGGCTTTTACTATTCCATATGCTGCCCTTCCATGATGGAAATGGCCCTCTTTTTTCAGCAAGATTTGAGGATGCAATACCTGCTTCTTTTGAGATAAACTTCATTACCTCTTCTGCCTTCTGCAAACCATTTTCAGAATCATAGGCAATACCTAATTTAATAAGCATATCAGCAAATCCCATGACGCCCAAGCCAATTTTCCTGTTTTTGTAGACGATTTTCGTGTTTTCCTTTAATGGGTACCTGCACATATCAATTACATTATCAAGAAAATGCACAGCCGTATGGACAGTTTTTTCTAATTTATAGTAATCAATATTTCCATTGTTGACCATATTTGACAGATTAATGCTTCCAAGATTGCATGATTCATAAGGCAGTAATGGTTGTTCCCCACAGCTGTCTGTTGACTCAATTCTTCCGAGTTTTGGAGTTGGGTTGAATCCATTAATTCTATCGAGGAATATCACTCCGGGATCGCCATTAAACCAAGCTTGCTCCGATATAAGTTTAAGAATTCTTCTTGCTTTCTCCCTTCTCACAATTTTTTTTGTCCTTGGATTTACAATCTTGTAGGATTTGTTTTTCTTAACAGCGTCAATAAACTTATCGGTTATAGCAACTGAAACATTGAAGTTTGTCAGCACTTTTTCATCGCTCTTTGAAGTAATAAACTCTTCAATGTCCGGGTGGTCAATGTTCAATATGCCCATGTTGGCCCCTCGCAATGTGCCCCCCAGCTTTATTTGCTCTGTCGCAGCATCAAATACCTTGATAAATGAAACCGGGCCAGAAGTAAATCCAGAGCCTTCAATTGCATCCCCTTTTGGCCTTAGTCTTGAAAAATTAAATCCCGTTCCAGCGCCTGTTTTATGAATCAGAGCTGTGTCAAGAAGGGCTTTGAAAATTGAGTTTATATTGTCTTCAACCGGGACTACAAAACAAGCAGCCAATTGCTGCAATTTTCTTCCTGCATTGAGCAGAGTTGGGGAGTTTGGCAGAAAATCAAGAGAAACCATCA
Source organism: Nanobdellota archaeon (assembly GCA_038046685.1). GTDB lineage: Archaea > Nanobdellota > Nanobdellia > Woesearchaeales > GW2011-AR4. The sequence goes on along the minus strand of JBBSVT010000045.1, from coordinate 38,558 downwards.
GGTTGTAGAATTCTTTCTCCGTTCTCATTATATTTTTGTTTTTGTATTTGGCATCAGCTTGTGCAATATCCTTAGCAACCCTTCTGAATAAATCTTCTGGTTTTTCTATAATCCTTCCTTTTTCATCTTTTTTTAAATAACGCTGCTCCAGTATTAATAGCGCATTCTTTGACAGTTTTAATTTTTTCATATCCAAACCAAGAATCTAATTGATTATAAATTTATTGCTTTTACAAAATAAAGTCAAAAATCATGCAGTTATTTTCCGACGAGCTGAAAATAACTTTGATGGAGGATTGAATTTGATTACCGACGAATTGGATGAGGGTTTCCAAGTGGCTTGTAATACCGGCTCGATTGCAAGTTCCATCTTTACCACCTCATTAATATATTATGTGTGAAACATTTCATGTAGAAGTGTCTTGCTTGTTGTCCGACCTTGGTTTTTCTTCCTTATTGTTTCTATTAGTTTACTTCTTGTAAGTTTCATACTTACAAGAGTTTTCTCGTAGGGAATCACGAGTTAATTTACAATCGAGCCGTAGTACCGAAAACTTTTTATATAAGTCTTGTTTTATATTTAACATTGAGGTGGTTAAAAATGACTTCAGTTGATACTAAAGGATTAATTGAACAGGGTATTTTATTTGGAATGGGTGTTGTCGCCATGACAACAGAAAAAGCAGGACAGGTCGTAGGCGGTTTGATGAATATGAATAATCTGAATTCTGAAGATGGAAAGAAAGTTGTGAATCAGACTGTTGATAAGGCGATTTCCGAAGTGGATAGAGTTAGGGAAATAGTCGTAGATACTTATGGGAAATTATTAAAGGAAGGAGAAATAGGAAGATATTTTGACACCGTAACTAAACGGAAAGCGAAATAGGAAAATACTGCGATGTTGTAATTATCCGGGTATCTGCAATATTTATAAATCAATCTTTCATTTTATTGGCTCATGAATAGCTGAGTAAAATAATTTTAGTCGAACCCTATCCACCAGTCAATAGGCATGGTGGCATTACGGGTTCGAGATTCATTCAATAAGACGACAGGATTGTCTGCCTTGTCGAAGAATACTTCTGCCTGTCGAGATACCTCATGTAGAAGTCCATATCGCTTACGTTTCTGATGTCATAAGCTGGATTCCAGAAATGGCCTCCTTCCCACTTATGGGATTTAAGCCAAGGCATCAGGCGGAATAGGTTTCTTGCCACGTACCCTCTTATTTTCTTTGCTATCTGCGGCTTGCTGTACAAGCCCATGTCGATTATCATGTGCACATGGTCAGAATCAAAAGCAAGCTTTTTGTGCCGTATGTTGTATACCTGAAATGCCTCGTTTATTAATGCGTCTGTAAGCTCCCTTACTGGAAGTATGTCAAATAGCTTATGGCAGTATTTTATCTTGAAAGTTGCCATAACCAATACTTCGCCTACTGCGGAGCTAAACCTAGTTGGATTGTATTTCATAAGAATCACCTAGTTAGTTTTTCATAGATGTAGCTATTAAGAACGAATTAATTGAGGCTGACCGTAGCTATTCGACAGGTTGTCTATTGACGCTTAACGCTATACGTATAGTGTCCAAAACGTACTGATTGCTTTTGGTCAGCTTCAAGGTTTATTTTGAGAATTCAGTTAATAACTCTTACCCCACTGGTGTCTTGGAAACACCAGTGGAAAGCTCAGCTTCTATAATGGATTTTTTCCATCCCGCTTTGACAAGAATGGATGTAATTGCGTTTATTGAGTAACCCTTTTTGAGACTGTTTCTAATGAAAGACCTCAGCAAACTAAACCTGTCCGATTTGTCAGTTTTCCGATTGATTTGGATATTTTTTACCAAACCGTCTTCAACAAACACTATCTTGTTTGCGTAAACTAGGTACTTTGGATTATGGGATACAAGCAGAATTGTCAACTGCAGCTCCTCATTCATTTTTTTGAAAAGATTGATTGTGATTTCAGAGGTTACGCTGTCAAGATTTGCAGTTGGCTCATCTGCAAAAATAATCTCGGGATCATTAATTAGCGATCTTGCTATTGAAACTCTTTGCTTTTCCCCGCCTGAAAGTTCTGATGGAAGATGGTGAAGCCTGTGCCCTAACCCCAGATATCTAAGTATCTTCTCAGCTTTCCTGTAAATTAAATCATGTGAAGCATCTGTCATCAAGGCTGGCAAAACAGTATTCTCAAGCGCAGTCAACTCTGGAAGAATATTGTACTCTTGGAATACAAAGCCCATTTTCATCAGCCTTATTTTTGATTTTTCAGATTCTGGCAAACTTGAAACATTCTTTCCATTTAGGGTGATTGTGCCTTTTGTTGGGTCGTCCAACAGGCCTAATAAATGAAGTATAGTTGATTTTCCTGAGCCACTTGGACCATGTATGTTGACAAACTCTCCTTTACCAACATCAAAACTGACGTCCTTAACAGCATCTACCTCTATTTTCCCCACACGGTACGTCTTTTTAAGGTGGCTGACAGAAATCATTTTTCGCCTCTATATATTGTGTAAATTATGTTCTTTCCCGTTACAATGTAAGTCGGAATAAATGCCGATATGAGCGATGCTATAACAATGCTTAACGATCCAAAAACAATATTGCTGGTTGTAGCTACAGGTGTAACCAGTCCTAGAGGCAAATCTAATGGCTGTATTGTCAAATATCTTATGATGGCTAAAGTAATTCCCAGGCCCACGAATATGCCAGCAACGCAATAAAAAAGAGTTTCTATAAGATAAGATACAATTATCGCAAATCTGCTGATTCCGATGGCCCTCATTATGCCTATGAATTTCATCCTGTTTAGAATATTGACGTAAATTGTGATAAATATAGTGACTGATGCTATTACTATGCCGGCAACAAACATAACAATCTGGATTACACCCAAGCTTTTGGCTACTTGCTGTCCAAATCCTGCTTTCTCATCCCATATTGAAACCTTTACATGCATCCCCAGATTGAGAATATCCCTTTTATATTCTTGAAGTTTTGATCTATCATCAACCGTAATCATCAAAGATGTAGCTTTGTTTTTTAGTCCTAAAGATTCTGGTATTTCTTTTTCATTTATAAGGGTGAAAAAATCGCTCTCAAAATATCGAGTATCAAACATCCCCATGACTGTATAATTTTTCTTGAATTGACTGTCGAAGGTTATCTCGACTTCGTCACCAACTTTAACGCTGATTCCAGTGCCCTGTGTTAATGTCCTAGACCATGGGAATCCTGCTGATTCAACGCCCATTAGAACCCCGTTTTTTTCGTATCTTCCTATAGAGCTACCTTCAAAAATCGTAGGCTCGAGGGAAGAAACAGGGTAATCTTCTTCTGGGATAATGGCGATTAATCTGCCAATGCCCAATTTTCCTTTTTTTGCGATAGTGGCCCTAAGGCCTAATCTCTTAGACACGCCAGCTATTCCGGGAAGTGCGCGTATCTTGCTGACAATCTCATCAGCATTTTCTATTATTTCTTCACCACCCTGACCTTTTGTAACTTCATCACCTCCTTCAGGCTCTATTATTATGTCGCCAAGCACATATGTCCTGAGCTCATTATTCACAGTCTCTTCCAATCCTTTGTTAAAGGATGTAAAGAATACAATATTAACAAAACTAAAAGATAAAATTACTGTCAAGAATATAAGAAGCTTGTAATTTTTTTGAAAGTACTTGTACGAAATGAAATCTGCCGTTCGGAGCTCATTATACAATTTCATTTAGACTTCACTGTTGCGGTGCCTTCTTCTCATTTGGAAGAAAATTAACACAGAAATAAACACAACAACCGGCAGGAGAATGTACAGAAAAGTCAGAACACCAAACTTATTCTTGGCTTCAAATTCAAGATTTTCCACTAATGTATAATTTCCAAAATCATCATTGTATTTGACAATCAAAGGTATTGTCTGCTTCCCGCTATTCTTCATATGCAGTGTGAAGATAATTGGAAGATCTTCGTCAGTGTCAAGCTTTCCAATGTAATTTTTCTTGAATCCTTGATACTTAGTATTTAGCTCAGCTGTGATATCATTGGCCTCTCCTTTGCCAACGTTTTCCACCCGCAATCTTATATCCAAAAGACCGTCATCCCTTGCAACCTTCAGGTTTCTTATATTTATTTTTGCCTTGTTGAGTATGCTTAGCCCTATCTTCTGCGTGAAATTGAACAGGTTACGGCGAGTATCTTCGTTTGAAATTATTATAGGAAGCAGATATGTACCGGGCTTCACGTCTTCATTCACCAAGAAAGTGAGGCTGACATTTTTAGATTGTTTTATAGGCAGCTCATCCACAAATATTAAATTATCTCCTTGCATAATAAAATTAGTTGACTCCTGGCTTATTTTGATTTTTTTTGCAGCACCTGACCCAACATTTGTTAATTTCAAACTCATGTTAAATATGTCTCCCGGCTTAAGAGTTTCTTTGTCTATTGTTGTGTCAAAAACTAAATTTGGAAAGCCCTTCACTTCAATGGACAATTCTTTATTAAAAGTGAATGCCCCTTCCTTTACCTCAAAGAAAATAGGGTAAACATTGGAATTCGCATCCGGATCAACTGAAAAGTAGAAAGTCCCTTTTTTAGTGCATGAGAAACAAAGGCGAAAAGGATCAGTTATGCTCTGACTTTTTCTCTTTAGACGCAAAGGGTAAGAATCAAGATAGTTAATTTCAACGTTATCAGCATCGCCAATGTTGGAGCCCAAACTTCCATTTGCTTTATTTACCAGTTCAACGTCAATATTGACATCCTCTCCAGGTTCCGCTACTGAAGGCTTAACCGCAAAGGAAACCTCAACTGCGTTTACGGTTGAAGCTATGTGAAAAAAAGACAATAAAATTAGCATTGCTACAAGGGTTCTATGCAATCTTTCCATACGGCACCTCTTTTTACATTATTAGGATATTATTGTATGAACTTAAATATAAAACTTTTGAAATTTATGATTGTTGGACTCCACAGCCTTATATTCGCATAGTCTATTAACTACTTATCAATTTATACAAACCCTTTTAAACTCAGCACTTTGTGTGAACTTGGGGGTTATTTTTGGGATTATCCTTATTAAGAGTTGTCTATCTTTAAATAGATAACCCTAAGATATAAGAATGATTGAATCAAGAAAAAAGCATCATTTTATTGGTAATTTGTTAAGGATTAATGATATAGCCTTTATTCTTATCAGGCATGGGCTGGGATACTATGTTCACAAACTCAGACTCTCAAATAGGTTCTTTAGACTGTTCCTTCCTAAGTACAGGGAGCCTGAGACTGCAACCATCCCATATAGGATAAGGCTAGTGCTCGAAGATCTTGGGCCCTCATTTGTTAAACTTGGCCAACTCCTAAGCATAAGAACAGATTTGATTCCAAGTGAATATGCTGAGGAACTAAGCAAGCTGCAGTACAGTGTAAAACCTTTTGGCTTTGAGGAAGCTAAGCAGATTATAGAGTCTGAACTAAAGCAACCCCTAAAGAACTTGTTTCAGCATATCAGTAAAGAGCCGTTTGCCGCTGCCTCGATAGGGCAAGTATACAAAGCCAAATTGAAGAATGGAGAGATTGTTGCAGTAAAGGTTCAGCGCCCAAACATAGAGGAAACGATAAGGAGCGACATAAAACTAGCCAAATATCTGGCTGAATTGGCAGAAGATCACATCGAAGGAATTGGAAAATACAACCCCACACGCATAGTTAAGGAGCTTGAAAACTTTCTTGTGAAGGAACAAGATTATGTGAGGGAAGGAAGAAACATGGGCTTGGTCTTTCATAATTTCATTGATGACTCTACAGTTAAGATTCCGAAGGTTTACTGGGAATATACATCAAAGAAAGTGCTAACGACAAGCTATATTCAAGGAGTCAAATTAACTGAAATTGGAAGCCTGAAGATTTCTGACAAAAACAGGCTTGGTTTAAACAGGGAAAAGATTGTTTACAACTACTTTAAGGCCGTGACTAAAATGATTCTGGAACATGGGATATACCATGCAGATCCTCATCCATCCAATGTCCTTGTTTTGAGAGAAAACAAAATTGCGTTCCTCGATTTCGGGATTATTGGGCAATTAGACAAGGATGCCCTAAATAATGTTACACAAATGACATTTGCAGTCTTTAGGGGAGATGGATTGAGATTTGCAGAAATCATTTTAGGCTTAGGCACAACCCAGGGAAATGTGGAGGAGTTTGAAAGTTCTTTAAAAGCACTAGTTGAGTATTATAATCATCCTGATTCTTATGACATTCATCTTTCTGCTTTATGGACAGAAGTCCTTTGCCTTTCAAAAAAATACGAGCATGACCTTCCTGAAGACTATAATCTGGTTTTTAAAACCATAATAACGGCAGAAGGCACAGCAAGGACAGTATATCCAAACTTCAATGTTTTATCCTTCTTGAAAGAATACACAAAAGACTTGTCCTCGAATCGGAACAGCATTCATTCAATTGTGAGGCACCTTGGTGATGATTTTGAAACTGTTTATCACAATCTTAAGGGTTTGCCATCTGATTTAAGGAATGTCTTAAAGAAAATACAGCATGGACAGTTAACTATCGCATTAAAGGAAGATGGTTTCAGGCAGTTTAGTGTCGAAATGCATAAGGCTAGCAACAGAATAACTCTTGGTTTGGTGTTAGCTTCAATTTTAACTACTATTCCTGCGGTATTATCCTTAAAAGTCTCAGAGACCGGATTTTTCATTTATATCATGCTAATAGGTTCCTTGGCATTAATACTCATAATATTAATGATTACAGAAGTTAAAATTAGATAATAAGCAATACATTCGGAATGAATGGCAAGCAGTGGAATTTCAAACTCAGAATAAAGAAGAATTGTTCATTGATAATTGCCTAATTTCAAGTCGGCATTGAGAACACGGTTTAAGGTGATTCCGCATGGTATTGGTACAATGTCCTCAGGTCTGAAATCGCGGAACAAAACTTCTGCTTTTCTGAATGGTGGACTTTGACCATGCACTTCTACTGAAGCACTATTTTGCCCATAAATAATATTTGCTGTATGAATCTTACCTTGCGAGTCTGCAACAAGGACTTCTCGGCGCTCTGCAACTCTTTTATACATATCCAACCACATTTGAGCAAATATTGAATGCGAATCAGTAATTATTCGTCCGGGGGTTTCTGAGACATCAACACGATGGAAATCCTGAAGACCATTTCTATTGATTTCATTATCACGGGATTGCGATAATTTACCTAGTAAGCCACCCTCGTAGCGGAAGAATATATGAGTCTTCTTATTTCCATTATCAAATGGCGATAAATTAGGTATGTCTACCACTACCCCTGAATAGATTGGCATAAGTGTGCCATTCACTAAAACACCTGTGGATAAATGATTATAGACAACTCTCTCACTTACTAGGGCGCAACGAACACGAAATTGCGAGACGTATTTATCATCTGCCAATCCAAATTTCCATGTGGCAGTAACTGGAATATTTACCATTGGTGTACTGGCGTGGCCATGAAACTCATATACTCTATCGAAAGAATATTCTTCTTTCGGTAGGCTTGTCACTGGTTGCAGGCCAATACCCGAACTTGTAAGGGCTCCTCTAATTAAATTTTCAAGCCTGCCTATATCTTGATTATCGTCAGGCTTTTGCCTATACGGTGGTTTTGAAGGTCTTTTAAGTCGCTCTCTGGGATTGCTACCTTCATACCTCTTTGGTTTTTCATCTTTGGGGGAAACTATCTCTGCCAATCCCTGAACTACATAAGCCATGCCTCCTCTTACCTGTTCGGTTAATTCTATTCCCAGTATACCAAAATCTACAGCATGGCTTGCGCCTCCTTGAAGAACTTTACCAGTTGCCACCGCTCCTAATCTCAGAATATCAAAACTAATTCCAAAAATGGATCCTAAAATAAACATCACCTTTCTATTTTTTAAATTGGGTTTCTTTGTAGTCTTTTGCCATCCTGTCTAGCTTGTTGACACTTTCTGTCAAATTCGGCAGGACTTTCTGAAAGACTTTTTCCATTGCCTTTATTTCAGTGCCAACATCGACAATATTCTGGTCATAAGCTGATATCTTGCTCACCATGCTTTTTGTCAACGAGTCAATGCTTAGCCTCAAGTCAATAATTCGCTGCTCCACCTTAGCTATCCTGTCTTCGCTTCTATCTTTCCACTCAATTACTTTTTTAATGTCTTTCGCGAATTCCTCCCATTTTTCTTCAATTACTGCTTCCACAACCTCTTGTATCCTTTCTTCATCTATAGGAGTTGGAGGCTGGATTTCCTTAGGAGGCTGAAAGGTTTGGAATTGTTGCTGCTGCGGGTATTGCTCGTAGTCCTGCCCATAATCCGGCATTCCGGCTTCCGGCTGAGGCAATTGCTCAGGTTCTGCCTGAAAACCTCCGCTTAATCCTGCCTGGTTTATAGCGTCAAAGATTTGGCTTGTGTTATAGCCCTGGCTTTGGAGCGTCTGAACAATCTGGTTGTTTGTGTATCCCTGCTGCTTCATCATAAGAACTTGTTCAATAGGCGAGTTTGAAGCTGGCACTTGAGGCTGCATTTCCTGAGGCGGTATTTCCATGTCTAAAGATCCCTCTTTTTTCTTCTTTGCAAACTTAAAGAAAGCCATCAATACACCTCTCTTTTGAGAATGCACTTTTTCTAAACATATTTAAACCTTTCTATTGATTTTTCTCCAGAGGTTGCTGCTTTTTCTCAAGAATTTCGCTTATGATCTGCCCAACTTCATTTTGGCTTACAAATTTTATTGGATTCCATAGATTTATATATTTTTCAAGCACTTTGACTTCTTCTCTTCTTGCCACAGTTTGAAGCTCCTTTATCACAAGAAGAAGCTTGTCCCTTAATTCCTGAATTTCTTTTCTCACTTCGCTAATGTCCGACGCTAGCGTCTTTATTTCCGCTGAAAAATGCTTGTTTTTTGCCAGCACATTTTCTTCTGTGACCTGAAAAAATCTTCTTAGATTTGTAAAGCCTTCTTCCAATAACCTCAATCGCCTGCTTAAAGTATTCACATCGCTTGTTATGCCGCTAAAATCCGGGGCCTCTTGCTGGGCGCGGCCAAAGCTTAGAATCCCTTCATGTTTTTTTGGAGGTGGTGGTAAACCTGATTCTTGGGCTGGCATTTTATAAATTTTTGGCATATATGATTATTTAAATTTTGTTATTTCTCATAGTAATCCTTCAAATCTCTTTCAATTTTATATACTTTTTTTGCATCCCTGATAATTCGTAAATCAATTTGTTTTATTAAAATGCCTTCCCTATTGTGGTTTAGAATGTCAGTGGTGCCGAAAAACGGCAGCGCAATCTGGGTTCGTCCAAGCAAAATATCGCTGATGCCTCTTGCATTGAAATGGCCAGCAGCATTGGTGTAAACAAACGCAACTTCGCTTTCAATTGCTCTTGCAGATACAAGCACATCAACCTCTTTTGGAGTTTTATTTTTGAAGTATTTGTTGCTGTAAATCCAGTCATAGGAAGAAGACTCTGAGCTCCAAAATGACGGGCAAAAAACTATTTCAGCGCCTTTGAGCATTAATTTCCTTGTTATTTCCGGATAAAGTAAATCTCTGCAGATTTGAATTCCTATATTCCCAATTTTTGTCTTGAACACATTCACTCCATTTCCCGGAGTTAGATATTGCGCTTCTGATTTTTGAACTAGGTGATTTTTTTTGCAGTTCCCAACAATATTGCCATTATTGTCAGCCAAATAGCTTATATTGTAAAATTTACTTTCTATTTTTTCTATAATCGAGCCCATTACGGAATAAAGCCCATAATTTTTAGACAGCTTTAAGAATAATTTTTTTGACTGCACTGGCATCTCCTGACTGTATTTTTTCTTTCCTAATGGGCCTGTAAGAAATATTTCAGGAAAACTGACAATATCGCAGTTTTTTTTATTTGCTGTTTTGAAAAATTGCTCTATCCTAAGGACGTTTTTGTTGAAATCAGGGCTTACTCTGAATTGCACAGCGCAGATTTTTATTCTTGGCATTTTCACAGGCTTATCTGCATATTATTTTAATTTTTGCATTTTTTTGAGTTATTTTCGAAATCTTTAAATAGGTATCATATTATATTATTATAGAATCTATTTTTTATCATATAAAATATATTTTATAATATAGAGGGAGCATGAAAAAGCCCATCAGCGCAACCATTGACGAGGAGCTGATAATGTGGATTAGAAAGGAGCTGCAAAATAAGGATAGGTACAGGAACAAGTCGCATTTGATAGAAGTCGCGATTGGAATGCTCAAAAAAGAGGTGAAGCGCTGATGGCATTATTTGGAGAAACCAAAAAACCATTTAGCTATGATATTTTGAGGGAAGGCGAGGAAATAATCCTTTCTATAGATATGGAGCAATATCCCCATGTTCCTTCCCTTGAGGATGATCCGGTCTGCATGTCAAGAACTGTGGATATTATGGCAGAAGCAGGCACTGTGACAAAAATTGTATATCTCCAAAAAAGAAATTATGAATACGACTACAATCAAACTCTAATGATGCAGGAAATAGCAAAGCTCTATTTTCAATTCACAAAAAGAAGCGATGTTCTCCGATACAGCAATCTTATGTCAGACCCGAAATGCACAAGATGGGCTGGGCAATGGTATGCAACAATGCAAAATATCATTTCTGACTTATTGAAGAGGGATCCAATAGGCGCGTACGTCGAGCTGAAAAGAAGCATGAGGGACGAGAAGATAAGGGCAGATAAATCCGTCGACCAAGTCCATATTGATTGCGGGAAAAAATATATGCTGCTTTTGCAGTATCTGATGGATTTATTGGAAAAAACAAGGCTTATAGATGCTGCAAGGCAATACCTGCCTGGCTATAAGCTTAATGAGCGCTCAGTTTACAGGAAGATATTCTCGCCTGACATAAGGCCGGATTTCATGTTTACAAAGCTAATGGCTTCCTTCCCGCCAGAGGGCGAAGAAATTGACAGCTACGAAATTGACAAAAACACAGAAGTGACAATATTTGAATTGCCGGACAATATTCAATACCTGTACCATTTAATGCCGCCAGAGTTCAAATTAAGTGAGGAAGAATATGAGATTCTTGACACAGCTAGGAAAATTATGGCAGAGCATAAGCCGACCAGGCAGGAGTTTATAGAGCCTGAGAGAATGAGGCAGGTATTCTACAACATTGGAAGCGATTTAATTGAAGAGCTCGTCAATTACCGCAATCTAAGATTGTCATCAGCAGAAATTGATGAAATGAGCAAGATTCTTGTCAGGTACACAGTCGGATTTGGATTAATAGAGGTGCTTTTGCAGGACGAAAAAGTGCAGGACATTTCAATAAACTCCCCAATGGGAGAAACTCCAATGTTTATAGTGCATCAGGACTATGCGGATTGCAAAACAAACATTGTTCCGACATCCCCAGAAGCTGAATCATGGGCGTCAAAGCTCAGATTAATCTCTGGAAGGCCTTTAGACGAAGCCAATCCAATTCTCGATACAGAGCTCAGCATTCCGGGAGCCAATGCAAGGATTGCCGTAGTGTCTGCCCCATTAAATCCAACTGGATTGGCATTTGCATTCAGAAGGCATCGCGACAAGCCATGGACGCTTCCATTATTTATGCAAAACAAGATGATTACTCCATTAGCAGCAGGCCTTCTTAGTTTTTTGATAGACGGATCAAGGTCGCTTTTGATAGCAGGAACCAGAGGCGCTGGGAAAACTAGCCTTCTGGGGGCAGTTTTAGTCGAGCTAATGAGGAAATACAGGGTTATCACCATTGAGGACACGCTGGAGTTACCGACAAATTCTTTGATAAAACTTGGCTACAACATTCAATCACTGAAAGTGGCTGCTGCGCTGACAAAAGGCACAAGCGAAGTTCCTGCAGACGAAGGCATCAGGACTACACTAAGAATGGGCGACTCCGCTTTAATAATAGGCGAAATAAGGAGCAAGGAGGCATTAGCTTTGTATGAAGCAATGAGGGTAGGGGCATTAGCAAATGTGGTTGCAGGCACGATACATGGCGATTCCCCTTATGGAGTTTATGACAGGGTTGTCAATGATTTGCAGGTTCCAAAAACAAGCTTTAAGGCAACAGATATTATTGTTGTTGCAAATCCTGTTAAAAGCGCCGATGGATTGCACCGCTGGAGGCGCGTAACGCAGATAACTGAAGTTAGGAAGCACTGGGAGCAGGACCCATTGACTGAAAAAGGATTTGTTGACTTGATGAAATACGATTCAAAAAAAGACGAACTGCAGACAAGCGACGAGCTGATAAATGGCGATTCTGAGATATTGAAGGCGATTGCAGGCAATGTAAAAGAATGGGCTGGCAACTGGGACGCTGTTTGGGATAACATCACCCTAAGGGCAAAGATAAAGGAAGCGCTGCTCGATTTTGCAACAAAGCAAAATGCCCTGTGGCTTCTAGAAGCTGATTTTGTGATTCAAAGCAATGACCAGTTCCATAAAATATCTGAAAGAATAAAGGAAGAGGTAGGATCATTAGATTCAAAAAGGATATTTTTTGACTGGAACGAATGGCTGAAAAGGCATGTAAAGAAAATGGATTTTCACAGTAAGATGTGAATGTCAAAAACCACCCATCACAGAAGGGTTGCATGATTTTGTTAGCTTCACATTCAGGTGATTTTGGACACTACAAAATTCCACTTATTTGTTGGTGGTTTTTGAGCACATCCAAATTCCATGAAGTATTTAGCTATACGTAAACCACTTATAAAACATAAGTGGAATTTTGATGTTTAAAAATGTACAAGAAAACCTAGATAAGTTATTTTTTGCTATTTGAAAAAGATAAGGACAATAAATAAGTTTCGTTTCTTATTAACAAATAAAGTAAAATTCACCTTTTTAGTTTATTAAAAACTTTTTAGTTTATTAAAAACAATACACTTTTTAATGTTTTCTATTAATAAATAAAGCTAAAATAGGCTTAATTATTAACAAAAAACAAAGATTTATATATAGATGATAATACTGTTTGATTTATGGTCGGTGAATTAGCGCAAACTTTTTTGGAGGAGTATGAAGGAGCCAAAGAGGAGCTGGGCAAAGGAAGATATAAAAATTCAACTATCTTATTTTCAAAGGCTTTATTTGCAATATGCGATGTATTAATACAAAAGAAACTGGATAAGCTACCAAAAAACCATTCTGAAAGGTTCAGGATTTTGGAGCAATACTTCAAGGAAGTCTATGGGATAGTTGATGATATTTTTGACAAATATACAGATTCTTACTCAAAGCAAATACTAAAAGAAACTTGTTACGCTATTAAAAATGGAATTAAAAAAATCAATGGAATTGAAGAATTACCTGCCGAAATTAAGAGAATTATTGAATAAATATAAAACAATAGAGGATATCATAATATTCGGCTCTATCGTCAAAGGCAGCTCAGAGCCTAAAGACTTGGATATTGGCTTGATGCTTAAAGATGAAAGTGATATTAGAGATATAAAAGATGATATCAGGATAATTTCTAAGGAGGCTGACATCGAAATAATCGATTCAATCTACAATCCATTGTGGGTTGTTTTGATGCGGGAAGGCTTTAGCGTAAAGAAAAATAAATTTTTATTTCAATTTTATAAAATTGAGCCAGTGATTTTATATAAATATTCATTAAAAAAATTAAATCCTGTCCAAAAAGTTCAGTTCACAAGAGGATTTAAAGAAGTCTTAAAAGATACAAAAGCAAAGATTTTATCAAGGAGCATTGTTCTAGTGCCAATTAATAAAAAAGTGGAGTTTGACGAATTTTTATCAACTTGGAACTTAACCTATGAAACTCAAAATTATGAATTATTCCCTATATTAAGAAAAGGTGAATTAATTTAAAAAACAAAATAAATATAAAATGAGGAATAAACTTTAATTCAACAAAAAAGAGGTGAAAGAGTATTCATATAGTATGCCAAAGGAAATAGACAAGCAGAAATTATTGACTTTAGTGGAAATCTACAAAAAGCATTTAGAAAGGGAGCTAGGAGTTAAACTCGAGAATAGACCGCTTAAGCCAACAACAAGGGAATACAGAGAATTCAAGATAGAATCGCTCCCAAGGCATATGACTTTGTACGAGAAATTATGCCAACTGAGCGAAAAAATTCTGAAAATAAAACCAGATGAAAAAAGAGAATCTGTATTAAAGGAAGCAATCAGCATAACCCATCTTGAGATAACCCCATCAGGCGCTATTTCATTTTCATTTCTTGTGCCTATACTGGGTGCTTTATTTGGCTCTTTGCTCGCTTTTTTGATTTTCAACTCGATGTTCTTTGTTTTCTTATTTATGATAGCCACTTTGATAATGATAAAGCCTCTGGGCAGGGTTCCAGATTTTATTGCGAATAACTGGCGCTTAAAGGCAAGCAATCAAATGGTGCTGTGCATTTTCTATGTGGTTACTTACATGAGGCATACCTCAAATTTGGAAAAAGCAATTGAGTTTGCATCAGAGCATCTTGTGCCTCCTTTGTCATTGGACTTGAAGAAAGTGCTTTGGGATGTTGAAACAGAAAAATACTCTTCTGTAAAGGAGTCCCTTGATGCATATTTGGAAACTTGGAAAAAATGGAATCTTGAGTTTATTGAGGCCTTTCATCTTATTGAGAGCTCTTTATATGAAGGAGATGAGGCAAGAAGGCTCAATGCCTTGGATAAGTCATTAGAGCTTATACTGGATGAAACATATGAAAAGATGCTGCATTATGCGCATAACCTGCAAAATCCAATAACAATGCTTCATATGCTGGGCATAATCCTTCCAATTCTTGGCTTGGTGATATTGCCGTTGGTAGTGAGTTTTATGGAAAATGTGAAGTGGTATCATCTTGCGATTATTTACAATGTTTTATTGACGGTGATAGTCTATTATCTGGGAAAAAATATCCTCACTAAAAGGCCCACAGGGTACGGCGATACAGACATCGCTGAGGAAAATCCAGAGCTTAAGAAGTATAGAAACTTGCTGGTGAGGATTGGCAACCAGGAAATCAAGATTACTCCATTAATAATCAGCGTTGTTGTTGGCTTGGCATTTTTCTTGGTTGGGCTGAGCCCGCTAATATTTCATGCAATTGGAATTCCAGATTTTGGTTTTGGAGATGAAGAGTTAACATCAGCGTGCGGGAAAAAATACTGCTTTTTGGAGTACAGGGAGAGCGCCACAACTGCCAAAGAAATAGGGCCATACGGCCTTGGAGCCGCGCTTGCAAGCTTATTTATCCCGTTAAGCTTCGGAATCGCAATTGGACTGTACTACAGACTTAAATCCAAAAACGTTTTCAAGATAAGAGAAAAAGCAAAACAGCTTGAGATGGAGTTTGCCAATGCCTTGTTTCAGCTTGGGAATCGGCTTGGTGATAATCTTCCTGTAGAAATTGCAGTTTCAAAAGTTGCTAATATCATGGAAGGCACAGTTTCGGGAAGCTTTTTCGAATTGGTAAGCCTGAACATAAGCAGATTCGGGATGAGCGTTGAAAAGGCAATATTTGATCCATTGCATGGTGCTTTAGTAACCTTTCCAAGCAATTTGATTGAAAGCTCAATGAAAGTACTGACGCAGGCGATAAAAAAGGGCCCGTTAATAGCTGCGCAGGCGCTCACAAATATATCTAGATACATCAAGGAAATACATAAAGTAAATGAAAGGCTAAGAGACCTGATGGCAGACATAATAGCCTCAATGAGGTCTCAGATAAAGTTTTTGACTCCGGCAATTGCAGGAGTTGTCATAGGAATTACTTCAATGATAACTTCCATTCTTGGCAAATTAAGCGTGCAACTGAAGCAAGTCACTTCTTCTGTAGGCGGAACTGAAGGGGCTGCTGCGCCTACTGGGATAATTGGCTTATTTGGCGACGGAATCCCGACATATTACTTTCAGCTGGTAGTTGGAGTTTATGTAGTCCAGATCACATTTATTTTGACAGTTATCGCAAATGGAGTCGAGAACGGCTCTGACAAGTTGAATGAGAGATACCAGCTTGGCAACAACCTAATTAGAAGCACAATGCTTTATGCCTTCATATCAGCAGCAGTTATGCTTGTGTTTAACATAGTTGCCAGCAGGATATTGAGTGCAACACTTAGCGCTTAAGAGTGAAGCTCTACCGGGCGCTACGCCCGAAGCCTCTTTTAGCGAAGCAATTGCTTGATGCCTTTAAGGCATAAAATTCTTGAAGACTCTCAGAACATAAATTTTTCCCGCTTTGCGGTCTGCTAAAATCAATTTATAGGGAATTATTCTAGGATTTCTTCACGCCTAAAAATTTATTGTTCTTCGAATCAAAGCTATCGCTTTCGGCGGCGAAGCCGCTGAGGAAAAAATGGCTAGAACAAACACGAACTGGGATATTGTAAATGAATTGCAACAGAATGCTGCGCATATAGACTGCAAGGAGCATTTCAAACTTGCAGACAACGCAAAAGTTGAGATTGCAAAAGTGAGGAAGACAAGGCATAGCGTCTACAACATAAACTACCACCTTGTGTGGATTCCGAAGACGAGAATGAAAGTTCTTGTAAGCCCATTCAAGGAAACAGTTGAGCAAACACTCAGAAGGGTTTGCGCTTGGAATGGCTGGACAGGAATGGCATTGCAGGTAATGCCTGACCATGTGCACTTTTTTGTTTCTGCTCCACCTAAGTATGCTCCTGCACAGATTGTGCAGAGCCTGAAAGCTTGGACTTCGAGGGATTTGAGGGAGAAGTTTGCTATTATCAGGCAAACCAGATATTCTGAAGATTTCTGGGCTTCAAGCTACTATTGCGGAACGGCTGGGCACGTCTCTGCTGAAGCTGTTGCAAAATATATAAGAGAAAATTTCAAGCGTTATTATTGATGCGCTCTGAGCGCATTGTGGGCATTCATCTACCCCACGCTACGTGGGGAGACCTAGCCCACTGGTGTTTAGTTTCAATTTTATAGAGTAGGCTATGCAATATAAGGTCTTTTTCAATAACTTCCTTCGCCTCAATATTTAATTTGTCCGCTAAATAGTCTATAATTCCCTTTTTAATCATAGCATCTCCTCTACAAAATTTCTAATTGTTTTGTTGTATTTTTTTGAGTATTTTATTAATATTCTTGAAAAAGAAAGAAGCATTATCTAGCGATTCTTTGGCTGGCTCTTGGTTTGCCTGTGGTAATTTTTGATAAGTGAATCTGCCTCTTTTACTTTTCTCTTTGGAGAAAATTCCTAACAGTTCTTCTGCCCTTACTATCATTTTTTGGTATATTTTTAATAACTCAACATCAAGCTTTCCAGTTTTGACAAGATTCCTCTCAAAAGCTTCAAGGGTTTTCTTATGTACTTCAGGAGCTTCAGTTTTTATTCTTTCTCTGATTAATATTGCTTTAGCTGAATAGAAGATACTGTAATAAGAATGACCGATTACAGCACTATAAAATGTAAATTCTTTTTCAAGTTTGAACTCTTCTTTCTGAAGTGCAAGATTGATAGAAATATCAAAAAGCATCTGAGCAGCTATAAGCTCATTCTCCGCTCTTTGCAAATATAAGTCCGTTTCACCATTCATTTTTTCTTCCTTTTATTAGATAGCAGTAAAGTGTATATCCATAATAAACTATATTGCTTTTAAATATTTGTTTTCCGACATTCTCAAAATCTGCTTTTAGCATCTCCAAAAATTCAGTTCTAGTAAAAATGTGGTAATCTATTGTAATAACTTCTCTTCTTTTTATTGTTTCTAAATAAGGTGTAATCTCTTTCTTTGTAGTTTCTGTTTCTACTATAATTGCAATATCCAAATCTGACTTTCGTGTTACTTTATTCTTTGAGTAACTGCCAAATACAATTAAAATAAAAAACTCAGTATGCTTGAAGAACCTGTTTTTAATATCATCTAATATCTTTCTAGGTACCTTGCTTTTGCTGATTTCAGATTCGTTTATTAGATTAAGGTACGATAAAGTCAAATTATTATCAAGATTTAGGGTGTAAGCAGTTACATCTCCCGTTTCTTTTGTTTTTACTATATCCTGCTTCTGGAACTCTTTTAAAGCTATTTGCACTATATTATTTGATTTTTGCCTGCTTTGTTGTTTAATTTGCTTAAAGGTTAGACTAGCAAAAATATCTTTTTTGAATACCGATACTATATTTAATTGCTCTTTTGTCAGCATAATACTATAGAAAAAGCCGGAATTTATAAATTTACCTATTTTTAGGTATTGAATTACCTATTTTTAGGTATACTTTGGATTTTTGATTTAAGTGAACTAAACATTTTTTGGAGGTAAATTATTGCAACAACAGGAATAAAACCAGCACAATCGCTAGAATTGAGATTATGTAAGATGCCATATAAACATCAAATCTTTTATATTTCAAAATAAAATTGTCTTTGAATTCATATAAGTTCACTGCTATGAAATTTGCTGGTTTTTGAGAGCCTAATTCCCAATTTTCATTAAATGCTTCTGTAAAAATTATGTATGTCTTATCTGGTTTTCCTATTGTATATTTTATTGGAGATTTCTTCGTGTATTTTAAAGGCATTAATTCCGCATTTGCGTTATCTGTCTGGTAAAACTTGTTTACTTCATTCTTGTTTTTGAATAAATAGAGATTTTCTGTCTCTTTAACTAACTCTAAATCGCTTTGGTTAAATAGATAAAAATAGTTCTTATAGTCTGTCTCTTTGGCTAAAATGACATATTTAACATTTATCAGCTTTAGTCTTTCTCCAATATTTTCTGTCTCTTTCTTCAATAACGATTGAATATATTTCGATCTTGGGTTATTAGAAGAAGAATAGATTGTTCCGACTTCAACATTATCTCCCCTTATTGTAGGCTTGTCAAAGAAGCTTTCAGCAGGGTTTGCAATTCTTTTGTCTTTGTTGGGAATCCATTTAAAGTCCATATACAAGTGCCATGGAAGGAATAAAACATTGAAATCCTTGCTATCTTGGTTCAGATAAGTATTTATTTCATACCAATCTTGTGGATAATCTGTTGTGTGTATCTGCCCCCAGAAACTGTTGAACATTGTTGGCGTATATGCGAAAGGGATTGCCAAAATCAATACCGAAGCCAAAATCTTTGTCTTTTTTCCTCTTAATTGCCTTAATATGCTGTCCATTCCGTAAGCTGCGAAAAAAGCATAGGCAAAAACCAACAATGCTACAAACTTTTGAGGCTCCCTGAAACCCCTCATGAAATAAACATGAGTAAAAATATAAGTGAATATCTCTCTAAACCAAGGATGGCCAACGCCCACTGCTAATAATTGGGCTAGAATGCCTGTGATTAGGATTGGGGTTTTGTATTTCTCTTTGCAATTCAGGTAGCCATGAATTGTCAGGAAAAGTATTAAAGCAAATATTGGAAAGTAAATATAGGAAGGGATTATATTTCTTGGCAAAATATACGCATCTTCTCTCCAAAAGCCATACATCATCAATGTTTCCATGAATTCATTGAAGTTTCCTTTTTTCGTTTGGAAAGCAGCCAAGTCATCGCTTGTTATCTGGCTTACTGCGATAGATTCTGCTGTTAGTAATGGGATTAGCCAGTATGAGTTTAGTAAAATAAAGAAAAAGGCCATTATTGAAATTGATTTTGTTAGTTTTAATCTTTCAGATTTACTTTTAATTAGTTTGTAAACATAAAAAATTGCGAACAAGAAGAAAGTCAAGAACAAAGTGTGGGTGTTGATTGCCGCGATTAAAGTTATCCACAAGCAAGTTTTTATGGTTTGTTTTCTATCTGGATTATCCAAAAATTTCATTATTGATTTAGTTACAAAAGGCAGAATTGAATAGGCAAGTAAAATATGCCAATGTCCTGCCATAAATCTAATATAAACGAAAGGGTTAATCATATATAAAAATCCAGCAAAATACTTTGGAAATTCTGATTTTGTTTTGATGAGGTTGTGCATTGAAATGCCGGAGAGGAAGAAGATGAGGAAAATTGAGATTTTTTGGGTTATAGGGGCACTTACAAAAAAAGTTAGCAAATCCATAAGCAACAAAAAAGGCATTCCTGCTGAAACTGATTCTTTTAAGCCATAAAAAATATCAGCTGTCTTTATTTCCGGTGCATTAATCCAGTCTAAGAAAAAAATATAGCCATTTAGCAAAGGCGCAACTATTATTAACGGAATAATTGTATAAATGAGTATATATTTTATTTTATTGCTCATTTGCCACTTGAATGCTTATTTTTCAATTCATTAACCAATTCTATTAAAAAAACGTGAAATTCTTTTATGAATTCTGGAAATTCTTTATCAACTGGCTTTAACACCAGTTTCTCTTCTTCTCCAAGAACAAATTTTTCCAACTGAAAATCCCTTAAGTTCTGAAGGTATTTCCTGTATCTAAGCATGAATCTTGTTTTTGTTAAAATATCATTTCTCAGCTTTTTGATATCAAGTTTTTTCTCTTTGGCTATTGAGAATACATCTATAAAATCTCTGGCTTTAATCCCCCTTCTTGTTAAAATTGCCCTAACTTTTTCTATTAATATCTCCCTGATATCATATGCTTCAACAACAAGATTTTTAATAAAAATCTTTGCGTCATCAGGAAATAAAAATCCAAATTCCTTGAAGTCTATTTCTCTCGCAATGCTGTTTACATTGGATTTCAGAAATGGATGCAGAAATAATTCAACAAAATTTATTTGTATTTTAATAAATGAATCGGTATTCAATACACCAGACTTATACCGCAATTTGAATGTTGCAAGCCTATTGCTCCCCCCGATTTCAATATAATTTTTATTTGATTTATCCTCTTTAAAATCCAGGCCTGTTTTGTTGGCAATATCTCCGAAAATCGATATTAGTTTGTCAATTTTTACTGATAATAATCTTCTTATTTCTTTCTGGCTTTTTCCTTCAAACTCTTTTTGGTTTATCCAGGTGAAATCGAGATCTTCAGAAAATCTATAATAACCAAGATAACACTTTATTAAGCATGTCCCGCCTTTAAATACAAAATTATCTTTAAAATATTCATTAGTTTCAATTTTATAGAGTAGGCTATGCAATATAAGGTCTTTTTCAATAACTTCCTTCGCCTCAATATTTAATTTGTCCGCTAAATAGTCTATAATTCCCTTTTTAATCATAGCATCTCCTCTACAAAATTTCTAATTGTTTTGTTGTATTTTTTTGAGTATTTTATGAGCTTGTTTTTAGAGCAATGCTTTACCAAATCTGAAATGCGGTTTTTAATATCAATATTCCTATAACCACTATATTTGGAGAGATAAATGAGGTCTAAAAGAGTTTTTTCATTTTCGGAAAAAGATATCTTATTGTGTTTAATAATGCCAAAATCAAAAAGGGATTTTTTTAATTTTATAAATCTGATTTTGTGCCCCAGTATTATAATTGGTTTCGGCCTGAATAAGGTATCGTTAATAATGTAATCAGTTGCAAAATACTCATGCGTAAGCTTATTTAACTTCAGAGCAGTTTCTAATCCAAAATACCAATTGTTAATGTTTTTAAGCTTTAAAGATTCAGCTATGGCTTCCATGTAATTAATATCCGCCTTATTCAATTTTCTTTCTTCTAATGACCTTACGTAAAATATCCCCCTTAACATCCTTATTAGGTAATTATTTGAGAGCAGGTAGCCTATTGCAGAATAATAATCTAGGTTGAGCTTTTCGCAATAATTTTTTAGCTCGCTAGCTACTATGAACTTGCTTTCATTAAGATGCAATTTTTTAACTAACAGCTTTAAGGACATTTTATATCATATTTATATATTTAATATACAGTTATAATATATAAAGTTTTTGCTTTCTATCTTGGTTATCTATGAATTTATTATTGATTTTACAACAAATGGAGTAATTGAGTAAGCTAAGAGGATTAACCAATGCCCTGCCATGAATCTTAAGTAAACAAATGGGTTAATCATATATAAAAATCCTGCGAAGTATTTTGGGATTTGGTTTGGATTAAGTTGTGCATGGAGATGCCTGAGAGGAAGAAAATTAGGAGGATTATGAGTTTTTGAATGAACTCAATCGGTATCAAACTCCCTAAGGACTTGTTAATTAATTCAATAAAAATTTTGGATTGATTTAGATCTTTCAGATAGAAGGTGAAACTTTTAACATAAATATTTGATTGGTACACCCAGTCCAAAAGAAAAATATACTTATTTAAAAAATAAATTAGTATAATCAGAGATAACCCGAAATAAATAGCAAACGGAATTATATTTGATATTCTGTCTTTTTTCATAATCGCCCAAAAATAATTTTAATGAATAACTAAATCCTTGATCTTTACTATACCACTTGTAGGTTCTTTTGATTCTATAGATATTTTTATATACTCGATATCAGTAAGCTCACCAGCCCCGTTATATCTATCCATATAACTTTTTAATATATTTAAGTTATGCCAACCAGTCCAATCTACATCTGTCTTAAACCGAAAATAACCTTTATTTCTTTGTCCTAAGTCTATCGATAAATATTCTCCTTGACCATCGCCATAAACACTAACGTCTGTTCTATTAAAAGTTCCATTCATATTCAAATTCTTTAATATGTAACCATAAGAATTGTTTTGCAAAGAAAATTTTAGGTCTAGAATTTTATTATTATAGCTTAATACTAAACTATCGGAATGATTCTTGGTTTCAGTATTCCAAGTGGCTGGATTTAAAGAGACATATAAAGTACCTGTATTAAAATTTTTATTTTTCAAGTCATATATGGTTATATAAGGGTACTCGTCAACAAAAATGGAGTAAGCTGGCTTTAACCCGGAAAGGTCATCTAAAATAGGAGGTATTAGTCCTCCACTCATAAAAGAATTATGCAGTATCACGTAGTCTGCTCTTTGTAATTTCGCAAATTCTAGATCCTGGTTTAAAGGGCAAGTAACTAGTGTACGATTTGTTAGGTATTTGCTAATAAACCCAATTCTTGGGGCACATATTCTGGAATTTTCTTTTGTATTTTCCATAATCCAAACAGCGGCATTATCTAACCCCTCCCCATGCCCAACTCTATAAAGTTTACTTCCACCCTCTACCCCTCTAACTAAAAAATTGTTGTAGGAATTATAATAAGAAGGTGACCACATAAAAGCTGGTAACATAAGAATAAACAATGTTATTGATATTAATATCTTATCAAAATTGTGGATATATATTGATTTATATAATCTCATTTTGTCGCGTAGAAAATTTATACATTCTACTATAAAATATGAAGAAATTATCGTCACTAAAATTACAATGAAAAGAATTCTATTAGCAACACCCTTTGGTCCTCCAAAAAAATGTATAGCAATTACTCCTAAAACACATATAAGTAACATAAAAACAAGTTTAGAGTATTTATCATCCAGAGACTGAGTTTGTATTATTTTTGGAAGTCCATACCATAATAGTATCAAAATCGATAAAACTAAAAAGATACTCAATAATGGGTTGATTCTGCCTATAATCATCCATACATTATAAAATATTGATTTAGTTGAGTAATTTTCTATTCCCTCCATCTCACTATATAACCCCCCATACCCTACTCCGAAACTTAGCCCACCGACATCCATTACTCTCCCAATTGTTCTCTTGATATGGTCTATATCTCTAGCCCCTGCCCATAAAACTGGTGGAGTAACAATAATGATAAGTACAAAAATTACGAATAAATTTAAATATTTTTTTTTTGGAATAGTTCGATTATCTTTAATGAAAAAATCGAAAAATAGAAAAACTGCTACTAATATAACAATTACCATTGCATAAATTTTGACTAGTAGGGATAAACCCAGAATTAATGCTAGAGTGTACAAATACCTATTCTTTCGCGTTTTTTGAAATACAAAGAATAAATGGACTGATAGGACCATAAAAAAAGCTAAAATAGTATCTAAGTGAGCTGAACTATTAATTGCAATTACAATCGGAGAAAAAATTAAAGCAACAGCAGCAATTAATGCCGTCCTGAAATTAAACCATCTTCTACAGAATAAATACACTAAACAAATGGTAGCAGCTCCGAAAATTACATTTACTAATCTAGCTGACATAAGATCATTTATTACGAACTTACTTCCAATCCACATTCCTAAAGTTTCCAACCAAAGAGCTAATGGGGGGTTACCAAATTCTGGAGATCTTGGTGGATAAATGTTATGTCGAAATTGGAAGAAATATTCTATAAAATGTTCTTTGAACCACTTATTAATAAAATCTATGAAAAAAACATCTTCTGCTAACCAAGACATCTTAATTGCAGTTATAATCCTGAGTATTATAGCTAACACAGATATAATTAAAAAAGCTAGTAAAAGTTTTTTATATTTTTTTTTCATTTTGCCCTAAATTGATTATACGTTCTAATAGTTTTATCTAGTAACATATTTTCGTTTAGATTTTTAGTGATGTAGTTATAACCATTCTTCCCAATATTATCGCTTAAAATCGGATTTTTAAGTAGTTTCAATATAGCATTAGACAATTGATCGACCCTATTAGGCTTTACTAGTATGCCTGTCTTACCATCTAATACAATCTCTGGTATTCCTCCTACATTTGTCGCAACAATTGGTTTCTTTGAAATCGCGGCTTCAATAGCAACTCTTCCCAACGGTTCGTTATAAATTGGGGTGAATACCACCAAACTACATTTTTTAAAATAGTCGTGTATCTTATTATTTGGTACTTTATTAATAATGTTTACATTATCTTCTAAATGATAACTTTTTATTAATGCAGTTAAGTTTGCTTTTTCTGGACCATCCCCTATTATAATCAACTTTACATTTGGAATTTCTCTAACTACAAGTCTTAGAGAACGTATTACAACTTCAAAACCTTTCTCTTTGAATAATCTTCCAGGAGCTAATATAAAATTATCTTTTTTTTCCTTAGTAATCTCTTTCTTAAACTTCCATCTTGGTGGGATATTATAAATAACTTTAATTTTTTTAGGGTTGATACCAAATTTTACTAAACTATTTTTGATGAAGTGGCTTATTGAAATAACCAAATCACATTTAGTTAAGGATTCTTTATAAGTTAAATTTCGATTAGACAAAAGGTTATATCCAAAAATAGAGTATGTTCTTGGAAGTTCGTCTCTTATAGTTACTAAAATCGGAATTTTTCTCTTTTTAGCAGCCTTAACTGTGGCTGGTAATACAAACAAATCCTGTACATGAATTATATCAGGTTTGTAACCCTCCAAATAATGGCTAATTTGTGATTCTAACATTTTATCTAGTATTGTGCTTCCCAAAATTATTAATTTTTTGGGAATAAATCGTAGAAAATTTATAGAATAGGTACCATAATCACTTTTTTTTGTACTTAAAACAGTAATATTATGTCTTTTGCGCTGCAATCCATCTGCTAATATTTTCGCACTTATTTCAGCCCCTCCAAAATTTTTTCCATAAAATGTTGAAATAATAGCAATTCTCATTTTTCTCACTTTTTCCTTAATACATAAAAACAATGATAATTATCTAAAACTGGAGTGAACTCTCTCAAAATCTCAAAGTTGTTTTTAATGATTTTTCTCACAAATTTATGACTTGACCCCCTTTTTCCAAGTTCCCAATAGTGCTCACCATCAAAATTATGCTTTAATGGTAACGGGAAGGAAAGAATAGTCCCAAAATTATCGATTAAAGGCATTTTTACCATTACCGAAATCGTTATTCTGCATTGGGGTAATGATAATATTACATACTTTTTAGTAACTCTTTTTAGTTGTTTTAATGCATTCTCAAATTCTTTAAATGGAATATGTTCAAGCACTTCAAAGCATACAATTGCATCAAAACTATTCTTTGGAAAAGGCAAATTCAAAACACTTCCAATAAAATCAGGTTTTAAATTTTTATCAATATCTATAGTAGTAACATTGAAATTGTGATTCCTTAAGTAATTACTAAGAGTTTTATTTCCTACTCCTACTTCCAATACATTCTTAACATTAAGAATCTTAATCTGAGATATCTGATTCCAATAAGACACCCATCTAGAGAAATTATCATAATCATTAGAATAGTGTTCGTGAGCTACTTGAACTTTATTATGGAAATTTTTCATCTTTCAATCACCATCAAACTTTCTTCAGCACTCTTATCCCAGCTAAACTCTCTGCTGTATTCAAGCGCATTTTTTGATAATTTTGATTTAAGTTTTGGATTTTTCAAAAAATCCACAATTACTTCAGCTAAACTCTCAGGATTATTCTTTTTGGCAATCAATCCAGTTTCATTATGCCTAACAGCATCCATCAATCCATCAACATCATAAACAATTGCCGGCGTTCCAAAGGCATTTGCCTCTGGCACTATCAAGCCCCATCCTTCTTTCACGGAGGTTACTATAATGGCTTCTGCCTTGCCCATTAGCTTGTTTCTTTCAATAAAACCCAAATAACCGAGGAATTTTACATTATTTTCCAGATTATTCTTCTTAATTAATTTTTCCAAATATTTTTTATAAGGCAGATCACCATTGCCAACAATCCATAATTTAACAGAAGGAATTTTTTCCTTTACTGATTTTAAAGCTTCTATGATATGATGAACCCTTTTTGATTTCTTAAGCCTTCCAACATAAATCAATGTATTTTTCTCTTTTTTAGGTACCTTCTCTAAGGGCTTAAAGTTAATTCCTTCTGGAATTATTGAAATATTTTTAAAGCCATATATAATCAAATCATTCTTGGTTGATTCAGAAACGACCATTGACGAATATTTTTTATACAATCTCAAATACAAAGGCTCAGCTAAATACCCGATTAATGAAAAAGGAAAAATTGTTTCATAAAACCATATTTCCCTGCATAATTGATGAATCAAGGTCATCTTTTTTTCTTTGACATAAAAAGGTGTGAAGAATGGTATTGTGTTGATTTCATCAATTACGAAATCTACCTTGCCCTTGAAATATTTTTTATAAATCTTGTAAGCATTCCAATAAACTGTAAATCTATTACCTCCCCTATAAATTGTATACCCCTCAATTTCTTCAATTTTCTTGCAACTAGGGAAAGCAGAGGCTATCAAATAGCATTCATGCCCAGCTTTAACCCATCTTTTCATATGCTCGTGAGTAACAATTTCAGCCCCTCCATGAGCAGGGTTCTTTATGTCCCTCCAGTTCATTACAAGAATTTTCATTTTTCTCTATTCAACTCTTTAGATATAAAACCAAATTTGAGTTTTAATTTGAATTTATTATTAACAATCCACGAAATTAGCTTTTCCATATCATTACCTTTGTAGTTATTCAAATGACCAAAAATTTGTATTTCCTTTCTATTGTTTTTTACAAGTCTAAGAAAATCGGCTTTAGATTTTGATAGGTCTGCTTCGGTAAGATTCAAACTAAGGTTTATACCAACTACTTCTCTGCTTACCAATACGTCACCATCATAGTATGCATAACCATTATTTGAAATAAAATTTTGGACTATAATCTTGTAGCCATACTTCTTCGATAGTTGAATTGTGTTATTATCACCAGTATGGAAAGGTAGCACAAATATTTTTGT
This sequence comes from Nanobdellota archaeon, assembly GCA_038046685.1. Taxonomy (GTDB): domain Archaea; phylum Nanobdellota; class Nanobdellia; order Woesearchaeales; family GW2011-AR4. The sequence goes on along the minus strand of JBBSVT010000045.1, from coordinate 10,968 downwards.
TGCATAAGTTAGATTATACCTATAAAATATTTCACTCATATTCTTTATATGTTCTTCTTGAATACTATAAGGTATTCTCTTCTTGTTTGTTATGTCATAGAATTCACCAATACTTGAAGAATTAATAGGATTTGTATGTGTTAATCCATGTGCAACAATTTCAAAAACGTCTTTATGGTCTTCATAAATTTTAAACACACTTGGATCAAATTTCTTATCAAATGGATTCGCTATTACAGCTAAGTCAAAAGTGATATTATATTTGTGAGCAAGACTCAGTGAATTTTCTAAAACCTTTTTCTGATAACTTTCGAAGGTAATGTCGTCAATTCTAAAAGAAACCAAAATGTCACCCTTTGGGATATCAGTACTACTTTGGTTTCCGTATTTAATTTTATTTAAACTGTTATTTGTCGAGAAGTTTCTATCAATTTCCTGATAATTACATCCTACTATAATAATAGCTAATAGTAAAGAAATTCCAATTAAGTATTTAGTGTTTTTCATTGTACTAGGCAAGGATACTCTTACGGACTTTAGTCTGTAGAGGAATTGCCTTGCTTAATTCGTAACTTTTTTCTACCATTTTTGATAATGAAAGAGCGTGCAGCGAAATTTTGGCACGCTCAATCAACATCTTTGATTTAGCGATAGCTTTCGTTGCACGGAGCAACGAAAATGGAATATATAAACATTGAACTGGAACATTACAACCATAAGGTTGGAATAAATTTTTGGCACATGAACTGGCAAACCAAGTACCGCTATAAAATGTTTGCGAAGTTTGAGTACAAAAATCTTTGTGAAGCCTGTATCCGCAAAACGGCTTCAAGGCATAGCATAAAGATACATTTTATTTCTGTTATGCCAGACCACCTGCACATGCTTGTTACTTTGCCAAAAGGTATGGATGATGAAAAAGCCATGCAACTTCTGAAAGGTGGCTCAGCATTCAGCTTTTTCAAAAACCATCCAAAAGCTCGTCTAAGATATCCACGAGGACATCTTTGGAGCAGAGGCGGTTCTGCTGTAACAGTTGGCTACAACCAACTGAGCGATACAGTCTTGTATATTTTGAACCAAGCTAAGCACCATGGTTTAGCTTGAATTTCCCGACGCGGGATACTGCGTGGCTTTAGCCCGCAGAGGAGGTCATTTTTCCAAAATATTTAAATAATGATTATTCATGCAGATTGATGAAGGGTGTTTTCCCTCTAACTCATACTGTGAAAAGTATGTCCTAAAAAATCCTAAAGGATTTTTGGGAACTTGAAAACGAAAAGTTTTCAAGTGATTATGGAAAAAAATACAGGTTTTGCCTGTCCCCTGAATTATTTTGTTTTGCAGATTTTCTAACAAAAGGTTTAAATACTTGTTATACCTATTGTATAACATGATGGGTCTGTGCCGACTCCGGTTAATACCCAAACCCGGCCTTAAGTACAGAAATGGGGGTCTAGCCCTCACCCGGATTTTCTTTATTGTCTTTAAAATCCAAATCACGTTGAATTTTTGCGAAACCTTTAAATAGTAATCTTGTATATACTCTCTCGATGAAGGGTGTTTTCCCTCTAACCTATGCTGTGAAAGGCACGAGTTATGGAAAAAAATACAGGTTTTGCCTGTCCCCCGAATCATTTTTTCTTTAGCCATTTTTCAATTTCGTTTAATGGCAGTATTTTATTTGGTTTTCTGTTGCCTCTAAACACATCAATAGCTACTGCATGAGCATTAGAATGCTTGCCTATAACTCCAAATCGAATAATTTTTGGATCAATCTTAGCGTTATCTCCCCTTAGATAATCCAGCAAAAAAGACTTGATGAGGTTTTCCTTTCCTTGATATTCAAAGCAAATGGTAATTAATTCTTTTTCTTTAATGTAGTCTTTTAAGCAATAGTATATTCCAATGCAAAATAATCTATATCTCAAATCTTTGACTTTTCCTTTGTATAAATTAAAAATATCTTTTTTGATTTCCTTTGTGATTAAGACAGAATATTGATTTTTATTACTAAAAGCTATCACTGTATTCTTGTCTAGCTGTTCAATTTTTCCTGATTGGTCAACTTCTATGTGCATTTTTACCAGCTAAACAATCCAAAAAAACTTTTTTTCACTTTAGGTAGTTCTCCTTTTCTGTCATAATATTGAAGGATATACTTTCTATAAGCAATTCCAAGTGTATCCTGGAATATCGGCCATACAGACTTAAATCCAATACCCTTCTTGTTGAAATTAAACCTTACTTCAATAGGGGCTTCTTTTATCTTAAATCCAAGCTTTTTAGCAACAACCAATAATTCCAAGTCAAAAGCATATCTTTTAACAACAACTTTTGGAATTATTTTCTCAGCACACGTATATCTCATTAATTTTAATCCGGATTGGGTATCTCCAACATGCAATCCAAACAAAATATTAACAAATACGTGATATGCCTTGCTCAAAATCTTTCTCTTAAGGGGATAACTAACTATTGAATCGGGATGCGATTTGCTTCCAATTACAATGTCCGCATTTTGCTCATAGATATAGCTTGCAAATCTTAGCAGTTGCTTTGGATGGATTTCTAAATCAGAATCAACAAAAGTTACTAAATCGCCTTTAGCATATTGAAATCCATATTTAATAGCATATCCCTTTCCCTTATTTGGTTTATACGATACTAATCTAATCTTGTTTGATTTAACCAGTTTGGCTTCTTTCAAAGTATTATCAGTAGAGCCATCATCAACTAAAATTATTTCATAATCAATATTGTACTCTCTCAACTCATTCATCGTTTTAACAGTTTCATGCAAATTCCGGTAAATCTCTCCGCCTTCATTGTGGCAGGGCATTATTAATGAAATCTTATGCTTCATGTTCATTCACCAAATAATCTTTAGTATAGGCAAGCATAGCCAAAAACAAAATTATGTTAACAATCAGCACAACTTTTACAATTTCAATCATTGTAGTTGCAAAATAATTTATAGCAACAACTTCCACAAGTAATAATATTATAGCAATATAAACCGTCATCAATCTTCTCACAGCAAGATTATACACAATCAAAACATTTGCAGCGGAAAATAAAGCAATGCTTATCCCAAACAATCCTATTACATTGACAGCATCAAGGTAAGATGCACCAAACAAAGTCTTTACTATGAAAGTTGGTGCGATGAAATAAAATGCTGACATTCCAGCTCCAAGCAATGCAACATAAAACAAAGTGTGCCTCAAAATTGATCTTCCGTTGCCGGGTGAAACTTTTGGCAGCATCACAGTAATTAGCGGAGTAGTCACGAACCAAATTATCTTTGCCAAAGTTGACGCTGCTGTGTAAATCCCCGAATCAAAGGCATTAAGCTTATGCCTTACCAAGACGACATCTATATTTATGATGAGCGTTGTAGCCATAACTATGCATATTGCCGGGAGAGCATATTTGAATACATCAATATGGTTTATTTTCTTTTTTTGAGTTTTTAGCACTTCTTTGGCAGGGACCAAAAACAATATTATAGGAATAAGCAAGCCTATCAATAACCCAATCAACGCCCCACGAACACCAAGCCCAAGATAAACAAGAAGTACACCTACAACTAATTTGAATAAACCGCCTATAAAACTAGAAGCTCCTGACCACACAAAGAATTGCATTCCATTCAGCACGCCTGCAACTATCGTGCCTATGAATGTTACCAGCAAAATAACAGCCAAAATGTACACTACGGAGCTGTCTGGAAAATTCAAATAGTCGCTTATGAAATCTCTTAGCAGTACTGTAATTATCATCACCACAAATCCTACTGCCAGCAGTCTTGTGCTAATGAAGCTGAATAATGCCTTTATCTCGCCAAGCTTATTCTTAGCATTGTATTCCGAAACTAATTTTGAAGTAACAGTGCTTATGCTTCCGAGGGAAAACATTTCCATGTAAATAATAGAGAATAATGCTCCAAGAATTCCATACTGCTCAGGTCCAAGAGCTCTTCCCATGTACAGCTGATAAGCATAATTTACAAAACCCGTTCCCAATGAAGCTAGTAGTATTATCAAACTATGCTTCAACAGCTTGTCATTCTTGTCAAGGTGTTCATTTATTGCCTTTATCATCTTAAAACACCTTCTTTCTTAATTTTCTTAATTTCAGAAGAATAGGTTTCATCAATTTTTGACATTAATTCAGGATTACTCTTAAGAAATTCTTTTATCTTGGAATAAAACTTGTCAGAGTCAAAACTATCTTTAGATTTAAGAAGCTCATTGTAGATTGCTTTCTGGACAAAAAACTTTACAGAAGCATAATCGTATTTTTTCTTCTTGACTGCTTTCTTGACATCCTCATAGAGGTCTTTGTCTATGTCAACATTAACCACTTACCAACCCCCATTTCGTTATTAATTATTAACAACAAAAAACATATAATTTATGGGTAGAAAACATATAGAATATATAAATATTATGTTTATGGTTAAGGCCAATAAAAACCGAATAATTTATAAAGGGGTAAATAAAACTTAAACAAGATTGGGGGTTTTGATGAATAAATCTGCTAAAAAGAAAAATTTTGTTAGTATTATATTAACCGTTTTAGTTATAGGACTCTATTTAATTCCAAACTTTGCAAGTGCTGTAAGTGTCCAGATTTCTGATATTCCGAATACGAACAAAGGCAATGATATTGAATTTGATGTCTCAATTGATATCCAAGACCCAGACAAATTTGTGCCTTTAAGCAATACAAATTTGACAATCGAATATACTGGTGCAGGCAATCACATAGACAAGCTGGAATGTGAAATCCAAGTCAATGGTGACTTCCAGTGCTTTAGGACAAAAGGAAACCACAAAACTGAGTTTACAGATATTGAAATAACGGCAGTAAAAGACTCATCTTTAGGATTTGGTTACGGATATGGTTACGGCTACGGCTATGGTTTCAATCCAGGATTCGGATACGGTTACTCGCATGATTTCGGTTATGGTTATGGATATGGAACTCCATCGCCACAATTCGGAAAAATAACCTACCATGTTTTGTGGCACACTCCAGTTAACTTGCATCCTGGCCAATACACTGCAGTGGCAAAGACTGTTGCAAATAATGTAATATTTTCATCTGGGGCAGAAACTTTTGAAATATTAACGCCAGCAGATCCAATTAACTCGATTAGTAATGATGCTCAGCTGTTTAATGGCGTGCCGCAAGAGATAAATGCGCCAAGCGTCAAAACAAAATTGAACATTCTGACAAATGCTGATGTTAACGGAACTATTGAAATTGACGAATATAATTCAAACCCGACATCCAATGCAAACTTTGGAGTTTTAGCACTTGGACGGTTTATTGTAATAGAGGCAGATTCTTCAATAGATGACTCTTTGACTCAAGCAGTTATAAATATTTCATACAATCAAGGAGAAGTAAACTCAGCAGGAATAGCTGAGTCAACTTTAAGATTATACTTTTACAACGGAACATCAAATACATGGACAGCCTATAATCCGCCAAATGGTGGCGTGAATACCAACCAAAATTATGTTTGGGCGGTTACAACCCACTTCAGCATTTGGGGATTGTTTGGAGCATCTGCACCAGCTCCGTCAGCTGGGGGTACAGGAGGCGGTGGAGGAGGTGGCGGAGGAGGAAGCGGCGGTGGCTCTTTTTTCAGTTGGCAATGCTCAGAATGGTCTGAATGTTCGCCAGAAGGATCACAAACAAGAACATGCAATCTTGTCCCAGGCTCTGGTGGCTCAAATAGAAAACCAGAAGAAACTAAAACATGCACAATCGCGACACCTGCGGCAACTACACCAACACCAACAAAACCAGCACCAACAACAACCACACCTGCACCAGTAATTCCTAGTGTTGCTCGTCCATCAACACCTACTGCTCCTGCGACACCAGCGCCGAGAGGACTAGGTGCTCTAACTGGTAGGGTTATATCGACAATAGCAAAACCCGGCATTATAGCAGCAGTAATCACTTCTATTTTGGCTTTGGCTGGTTTATATGCTGGATACTTCTATCTATATAAGAAAAAATAATGATTTGTTAACTTTACTTTTTTGCAGTCGCCATAATAACCTTCACAGTCATATATAATTCATAATGATTCGCCTCTTTTGAAATTCTGCTGCCATCACATGTAATCCTTTAGTATCTTGAGGCTCATTTTGTATAATGAATTTTTAGGATTCAATCCGCCTTCGGCAAAATTTAGTGCTCGGCTTTTTTTGCCTGCCACTAAAAAAAGCCTCGCCAATATATCCATTGTTTAATGAATAATTTTGAGGCGGAAATTAGTGGCAGAGGCAATTTCCGCCGAGACTAAAAATTGTCGCGAAGCGACGGATTGAAATTTAACTTCAGGATGATAAATAATAACCATCAGCGATTACCTTTATATACTTATGATTTAATTTGAAGTCCCATGTTAGAAAAATATTTTTTCCACAGGCTTCTAAATAAATTGTCAAAGAACCTTCTTCCAGAAGAAAAGGATACTTGGTTTGATGAAAAAACAAGGATAATAATCAAAGAGCTGTGCAATATTGTCATTGCACTGCAGAAATATGAAGATGTGCTTAATGTTGAATGTAAAAATTCATTGAAAGCACTCACAGCCGATTTATTGAAAATCCAATCATTGCTAAAAGAAAGAAATTATCCGGAATTAAATAATATCGATGCACAAGCTCTAAACACACTTATCCTAACAGTTTATGAATGCTTCCATAGTGCTGAAGCAAAGAAGAAACAAACGATAAATGAAATTAAAAAAAGGCTCGAATTTTATGGCGTTGATCCGGGAATCGAGTTATCAGCCAGCCACAGGCCTGAAAAAGGAGAAGCTTTAGCCAAGGCAGACATTGAAAAATTTAGCAGAAAAGGGTTATTAACTTATTTTCATGGAACTTATCATCCCTCAAGAAGTTGGTACCAGATTGGAGGATTTTTTAGAACAGCCTATAAGGCAGGGCTTATTGAGATAAGCAAATACCTTCCCCATCAAACAAGAATTTTACTTTTGAAACTCATAGGAGTTTATCTTGGAAACAGTGTTGTGATTGGAAAGAATGTCCAATTTGATTATTTTTATCCGGAATTGATAAGAATAGAAAATAATGTTTCGATTGGAGACAATACTAAACTTTGGACTCATGATTTTAGCATAAAAAGATACGCTTTTGCGCCATTGACAATACACAGTGGAGTTGTAATCGAAGACAGATGCTTGATTGGTCCTGTGGAAATTGGCAAAAATGTCAGAGTAAAATCACATTCGGTTGTTTTGAGAAATATTCCAGAGAGAGTACAGGTTTATGATAATGCAGATCCCAAATATTCCGAATTTCTTCAGGAAGCCATGAGCGGCGCTGAATATGAAAAAATGGTCCACAAATTCGTTCATTGGATAATGAACTTTTGCAAAATTTTGCCTTATGATCCTGTTCCAAAGGATATTCCGCTTATTGGAAGGCTTCCATTTGTTGAGAGCCTGCCTGCAATTAATCTAAAAAATAGGCTGCACAAACTATTGGGCGTCAAAATTAAAGGGAATATAACAACTGGCCCGAGGGTTTATATTGATGCAATACATCCTGAGTTGGTGGAAATCGATGATGGGACATTGATAGGAGACGGAGTTATTTTTAGACCTTATGATTTGGAGGGCAATCCGCAAAAAATTGTTGTTGGGAAGAACTGCAAAATCGGCTCGGAATCGATAATCTTAGCATGCGTTATTGGCGATAATTCCCAAATAAACATCAGATCAGTTGTCTATGGTCAGATACCGAAAAACGTGATTGCAGGCGGAGTTTTGGCCAAGGTCATATCTAGGAATACAGAATCAAAGCCCTTTCAATAAATCGAGCAATATCTTTAAATACAATCCATGCTCCATTGGTTTCAATGACGAAGAAGAGCCTGAATGAGTATATCAAGGGCCTTTTGCAGAAAGGCTACGACATTTCTGCAGTAAGGAATGTTTTGCTTAAGTATGGCTATACAAATGAAGAGATTAATGAATCTATCAACTCTATATACCATCCAACAATAAGGCACGAGATACATTTATCGCGTGCAACAACCTATGTACTTTTATTTGTGGTGTTAGCCATTCTTGCGGTTGCCTCATTTCTTTATTTTAGCCCTCCGAAAACCGCGGCAAAATTGCTTGATTTAAATCTTGAACCAATAAAAACAAGTGCTGAGCCGGAAGAAAACATTATTTTCCTAAAAGAGCTTTCTAATTTGGGCTCTACAAGAAGGTATGATGTTGTAATCAAGCAAGAGATTATTGAGCCAGTCACGAATAAAGCAATAACGCAAAAAATTGAAACAAGGGCTATTGAGACTTTTGGCTCAACTCAAACAAAAATTTTAGTGCCTAAAGACGCAGGAGCAGGAGATTACATACTGAGAGTAATAGTAGAGTACGACAGCAAAAAGGCAGTTGCAACACTCCCTATCAAAATCCTTGCAGCTGGAAAAAAAGAAGAAATACCAACTGAAGAAGAATCAGAGATGGATGTCGTATGTGACGACAATAACCCATGCAGCGACGATAAGATAGAAAATGGCGTTTGCATAAGCAAGCCGATCTCACCGTGCTGCGGCAACAATATTTGTGAGACGCATGAAGAAGGATGTGCAGCAGATTGTCAGCAAGAAAACCCAACACCTGATTTAAGCTCAACTGAATTGTCCCAAGAAAGAAAAGAGCTTGCAAAGAGCGACCCAAGCAAAGCCTTGCAGCAATGCAGACAAATTGAGGTGCCTGGTTTGAAAGATGCTTGCATTGGGGAGATAGGAGAAGCACAGCTCAATAAAAACTACTGCTCTCAGATTATAGATTTAAGAATAAAGGATTTGTGCTATTCAAATATCGCAAAGTCCGCAAATGACAACTCATTGTGCCAGGAAATATCAATAGACAGCAGAAAGGACTCATGCTACATGACATTTGTCCTTGACAATAAAGATTACTCAGTATGCGATAAAATCTCGAATAAACATTTAAGTCAATCATGCGAATCCTTGAAGCAGCTCAATGAATTAAATAAACAGCAAAGTCAGAGCGTATCATAAAATTTATATAAAACTAATTCAAATAATTATATAATGGAACATTTATCAATTAAGGATATTCATGACAGGCTTTCACAGCTTAAAGGCTGGGAGCTTATAGGACGTGAAATAACCAAAGAATTTGTTTTTGAGGACTTTAAGGAAGCAATGGAATTCGTGCAGAAAGTTGGTGAAGAATCAGAAAGAGAGCATCATCATCCTGACATTTTTATAAGATACAACAAAGTGAATATAACATTAACAACACATGATGCAGATGGCTTAACTTACAAGGATTTTAAGTTGGCTAAAATAATTGAGCAGTTGGTTTGAAAACTACAAACTTTCTTTTGCTCTAAGAATTCTTTTGGTGTTTATTTTCTCTATGTCTTTTTCTATTTCAGTCATTACCATCATCGCACCAAAAATAGCAAAAAGACATGCCCATATGCTTGCACTTACTGCTACGTCCATTTTGTTCCACTCTTTACCTGCAAAATAATTCGCAAGAGACTGGATGCCTGGACCAAATCCAACACCTACCGCAGCCATAACTCCAATTGGCTTCGGGTATTCAGAGATTTTTTTAAATCTTAAATGCATTCTTTTGAAATAATTGTCTAAATCGCTTGCGTCTGCTACCTTTTTAATTAACTTACTGTGCAATTCCATTTCTTTTGTCCATTTTCTTAAAAACTTTTTAAAAGACTTTTTATCTTGCTTTTCAACAAAATATTCTTCAGCTTCCAGCCTCTTGTCAATTTTCTTAATTTTTGAATAATAAAATTCAACAATATCAATTATTCTTTCTGCTTTTTCTAATGCTTCTTCGTCGCTTACATTTTTCTTCATCCATATATACATTTCTTTTAATGGTCTAAACGTTTGCCCTAATCCTTTTTCAATTATTCTTAAAAACCATCTTTCATTTTTTACGCACCTGGATAATAATTTTACACCATTTTGGTCTTCAAAGTTGTTTTCAAGTAATTCGATAGCCTGCAATCTTTGCTGTTGAATTTTTATTCTAATCGCCATAGAACGAATTAAATTATTTCTGAAATTATTAATGTAATCAGTATAAGCTTCTATACTTTTAAGGTTAACCATTATAAATCAATTTAAAATAGTTCTATATAATTCTTTCTATCTAAATCTAATACTCAATCCCTCTCCTAGCAACAATTCCCTTCTGCCATGGATGCTTAACTCCCTGCACAACATTAACGTAGTCAGCAGCATCTATTAATTCCTTTGGCGCGTCTCTTCCTGTGAAAATCAATTCAACGTTTCCATGCTCCTTTACGATTTCCAAAACTTCTCTTAACGGAATCAACCCTTTCTCCAAAACGCAGTTTATTTCATCTAAAATAACAACATCATAGTCTAAACTTTTGATGATCTTTTTTGCATGCTCCCACCCTTGCATTGCTGCATCTTTTTCTTTTATATCGGGCTGGAATACAAATCTTCCAGTTGCATCTTTAAACTCGTGCAAATGCTTTTGCTTTTCCTTTAATGCGTCAACGCCAAACTGCTCAATCTCAAACCCCAGCCTCTTTGCACTATAAAGCTCGCCAGTGTACCCGCTTTTGAGGAACTGAATCATATGCACTTTTAAATTACTTCCAATTGCCCTTAACGCAATGCCCAAGGAAGAGGTAGTTTTGCCCTTGCCATCGCCGGTTATAACATGGACTAATCCAAGACTTTCCCTACTGTTGTCGCCTTGAACTTTAATGGGTGTTTTAATTTTTGTTAAGGACATTTTATTGCAGAAAATGATTGCTTATAGGATGTATAAGTCTAATTATTATCGCCAATGGAAATGCAATTATTAATGGGGTGATGACAGCAGCCAAATAAATAAATTTACTGGGGATTTTAGTATTTCTA
>JBBSVT010000044.1:0-8299 GCA_038046685.1 Nanobdellota archaeon | reverse complement strand
GCCGTAATGCCACCATGTCTATTGACTGGTGGATAGGCGCTCAAATTATTTTACATTTGGTTGATGACAGGATCATTAGCATTCACAAAACAAAAATTAGAAAAAAATCAGAAACATTATCGGCAGACTCAGGATTTGTGACAGCTGAGAAGTCTTCTTCTGGTTTTAGAAAGCAAAGCTGGACAGGACAGATGCAATTTTTGGCTCCAACAAGAGAAGCGCCTTATCAAGGATTTTTTATGCCGGCGGAAAGCATATCAGTCGGGCAGATTGTGCCTCTTAGGTACAGCTTCAATACTGGATTAAGCGCATCAATAATAGGAGGTGTTGCAGTTGGCGACACAGTAACCCTTAATTTCCAAGTAAATGGCAACAGCATTCCCAATAATACATTAGTGACACTTGAGGTATTAATTCCAGAAACATTTAGGTATGTTCAGGGCTCGCTTCGCAGAAATGGGCAGGTAATTACTCCATTCCAACAAGCTCCATCTGGCTACCTGATGAGCATAAGCAATAATCCTGATAATTTGTTAATTATTGATAGCAGTCCATGGATATATAAAGACGGGGATACTGTTGTTTACAGTCTTAAGATGGAAGCTAACAAACACGCAAATGGAAATCTTAATACAGTCAGTGCGCTGATTGTAGACACTAAGCTGGCGCAGATGGCAGCAGTTGGACCCTTTTATACGTATCAGATACGTGTCCAAACTCTTGTTCTTCCTCCCTCATCTGCTTGTGTCCCTAATTTTGGTCAGTCAGTTTTTCGCGACTGGGGTTCTGGAGGTTATAAGGCGTGCCAAATAATCTCAGTTGTTGGAACTGGAAACATTCCAACTCCACCGCAAAATCCTGGCAATTTTTTTATTGGAGAGCAATGCCCTGCAGCTTCTGAAGGCACTCAATCAATGGGATGCAGAAGATCTGATGCACCATTTATTTCAAACTCAGAGAGAATATTTGATGCGTCTTGTGCTTTTGGGCAATTTTGTTATCGATGCAGAAATGATTATGAATATCGCTATGTTGGGGGGGTTGCATCCTGTGGGATTAAATTAAACACTCCAACTGCCTCGCAGCAAGCTCCAGCGAATCCATTGTTTTTTCCGGTTATTTCGCCGACAACATTATGTCCAAGTACTGGAGGCAATCCAAGATTTTTGTGCGGCGGAAACAATGTTCAAAATGCCATACCCAGAACTGATTTAACAGGCTGCTTCATTTCTTTCTGCTATGAATGCATCGATGGATATGTTAGCGGGCGTACAAATTTTGGAGGTTTAGGTTGCGTTCCATCTGGACAAATTGGACCTACAGCATCTTCAAATATTTTTTCGAGGCAGGGAATGTCAAAATCATCTATCTCGTCGGCAACCTCACCCAGAATCTATTTAAGCAATCAGGAAACTGCTGATGTGTCAATTGCTTTTAAGCTTATTCATGACCCTCCTGAGCCGTTGCCTGCCGGGCAATCAAGAAAGAATATTCAGCGCGTTAAGTATCAAATTACCATGCCTTTTGATATTGGAATAGTTCCAAACTCAATTTATTTGGACAATTCAAGATTTGACTGCCCTCAGCAGGAAGAAGACAGCGAAAATTGCAAAGCCCAATATTTGGCCGGGAATTACTACTTGACTGTTTTCAATAGGGAAATGGAGCTTGATACGCGCGAGCACAGCCTAAGGTTTAGGATTTTTGCAGGCAGCATTTCTGAGCCTTATAAAGAAGGAAATATTGATGCAATTATTACAATGGACAACAATCCAATCAGAATTGACGAATATGGGACCATAGCAATTCTTGGTTCTGGAAGCACTGAGTTAAGGACGGTTCCAACTCTCACTTTTCCCGGGACGAGCATGGGAGATGGCAGCACTGTATTTTGGGGAAGTGATCCTCGAGTAACACAATTACCTGCACCTGCTAACAGCAATGCAATGTTTAAACCATCCACCTTGAATGTGGCGTATGTATTCCCGCAGAATCCAGTTGATGGACAGGAATACAGTGTTATTGCAGAGCTTGAGCGAGAAGATAATGGACCAATAATCCCAGATTTCCAATACTATCTTTTGCTGCCAACGGGCTTCAGTTGGATGCGGGAAAAAGGAGTTCTCTTTGATAACTCTGTCACAATTCCAGCCAATAGCATCAGATTTGAAAGAGACTGGGACGAGATTGATACAGTTAAAGTAAAACTGACTTATCCTCGCGATACTTATCGGCATACATTAAAGTGGCATATAAAATCATCTGCATCATTTGCCGACAGCACACAAACAATAGTTGGGAAATTCTTTGGGCCAAGAGTGCAGCTTAATATGGCTAGAAGAAATTTCAATATGATTAGGAATAATGAAAATCCCCCAGTCTTTATACCTCGAGTATTTGTTCCAGTGTTTGGCTCAACGACTGAAAGGCCGCCGACAAGCGCTTATGAATTTGGAAATAAGGGACAGCAGCCATTGCCTGAAAATCCTCAAATATTCGGGACAAAAGATGTTGTTTTATACCAGCCTGCTTCAAGCGACAGACCTGTTGTCTTTTACGTTGAAACTCCCCCCGGGCCGACAACAAGAGAATGGCGAGGTGTAATTATGGATGCATCTGAAAAGCCAACAAATTTTGTTTTTGATTTAGACAATAAAATTTATGCAATTAGCACTAATACTAATGTCGGAAAGATTGAAGACGGCAAAATTAGGCTGAATTAGCAAAATCTCATAACATTTTTTGGTCACTTACAACAGGCGCGAGTGCATGTGTAGTACTCATAAGCTAAACTTCCCATAAAAACGGCTCGATTGCAAGTTTCATCTTTAGCACCTCATTAATATATTATGTGTAAAACATTTCATAATTAGCGTCGGCATAGCTTTTAGTAACGACATGGCTAGGAGCAGTCGGAGCGCTTGCGATGATGTTGCCAGCGACTTCTAGTTTGGCCCCAGGACTCGTCGTACCGATACCGACGTTGCGGGTTTAATTGCATACCAAGCATAAAGCCCTATTGACGTTCGTTCCTATCAATGTGCCTGAGGAACAGGTCGTCGTCTCACTCATCCTGAGGATGCAGTAGTTTCCCGCAGTGCTCTGCAACCGGATCACGTCGTTGGAAGCACCAGCTTTAACCTCTAGAGGTGCGTTTGGACTCGCTGTCCCGATGCCGACGTTGCCTGTACTATCAATGCGCATGCGTTCAGAGCCGGCTGCATAGAGGGCCATTTGCCCAAATCCACTTGGATCATAGATACCCATTCCATTGCTTCCGTCAGAACGTACCTTGCGAAAAATCCAGTCGCCCACTGTGTTGCTGATGACCGAAATCGTTCCATCGTTGCCCTGCGCTACCTCAAGTGTTCCGTATGTTGGATTCGTCGTCCCGATGCCGACGTTTCTGCTGACAGTTGTTGTGTAAATCTTATTATTTCCAGAGTCTTCAGTCCAACCGCTTAAACCTCCGCCGACAGAGGCATCATCAACATACTTTTTCGTTGCAGCATCTGAAATATCAATTGGACTGGCAAGATTCACAATCCTGTTATTTGTGACATCGACATTGCCCCCAGCAACAACTAGCCGGCCAGTACTTGGTGTAGTTATTGTGTATTCAATAATCTGACTTATCTGGTTAGCCCCAGGAGGGGCAGCGTTAGCGCCTCCAAAGCAATATATTTTATTGGTAGCTGGATTTACTGCACAACTTGCATAATCTCTGCCTCCAGGCAACGTTGCGGATTTTGCTGCCCTAGAATCAGTGGCTGGATCATACTCCACAATTTGATTGAGAAAAGTCGATCCTACATCCAAACCACCGAAACAATAGACTTTATTATTTCCGGGATTTCTAGCGCAGGATGGCGCTCCCCTAGCAGTAGGTAAAGTTGCTGTTTTGGTAACCAAAGTGTCGGTAGACGGAGCATACTCAGTTATTCGGCTTAAAGGGCTTCCAAAGCCACTCCATCCGCCAAAGCAATATATTTTTTGTGATGTAGAATATGTATCGCAGGAAGGAGCTACAGTTCCACTTGGCAATATTGCCGCTTTTGTTACAAGTGTGTCAGTTGAAGGAGTATATTCAAGAATTTGATTAAAGAATGAGCCCCCATTGAACCCACCAAAGCAATAGATTTTACTATTGGCGGGATTGAAACTGCACGACATATAAGCTCTCACCGAGGGCAAGGTTGCAGTTTTTGTCGCAAGCGTATCAGTTGAAGGTGTATACTCTAGGATTTGACCTGTGTACACTGCATTAGATTCTCCACCAAAGCAGTATATTTTGTTATTTTGAGGGTTTGCCACACACGATGAGTATCCTCGCGGGGAAGGCAAAGTTGCCGTTTTTACGATTCTTGTATCTGTCGAAGGATCATACTCAATGATGTCGCTCATGCCGACTTCACCACTGCCCCCATTTGCTCCTCCGAAACAATAAATCTTGTTAGAGGACGCATGTGCCGCACATGCAGTTCCACTCCTGGGTGATGGGAGAGTGGATATCTTTGTAACTACGTTTTCGGCTTCAGCGCCAAATGGCCCTGCTGTTCCAATTGAAATTATACGCCCCAGATCAATTGGAGAAATTAAGTTATTGGCAATATCTTCAGCCCAAGCGCCGCTGCCGCCAGCCCCAATCAGATTAGCATAAGCTCCTTTGTTTTCAGAAACCTTAAACCTGTTTTCTGCTGCATCATAATAAATCCTGCCTTGGCCTAATGTGGAAGGCAATTGCGCCAATGTGCCTCTCAGTGTTACTGCCCCAACTATATCTAGGCTTGAATTTGGGTTGGATGCGTTTAAGCCAATAAATCCGCTGGTTCCATTCAAAAACAGGATATTGCTTAAATTAATGCTCTTTCCGTCAATCCCGGAACCAACCTGCAAAAGGTAGCTTAATGCAGTTGTGCCAATCCCGACATTGCCGTTGCCGTCAACAAATAAATTGTTGCTTACATTTAGCTTTCCGGAATCGACAATTACATCTCCGGCATAAACAAATATTGCAACTACAAATATTAAAATGGCTATAGCAAGGCTGAGCTTAAATATCGGGGCTAAAAAACTGCCTAACACCTTTTTTTTGTTTGCGATGATTTTTCCTTGGTGCAGTGGTTTATATATTTTGCTTATTTTTTGCATCTTGCACCTTATTTATGCAGCCTCATTTTTTGTCACCCGTTCTCTGTCAAGCTGCCTTTTAAATAAAAGTCACCAGCCTCGTCAATGTATGCAACTACATTTCCAGCACTATCTTTTACAACAAAATCGTTGCTTGAGGGGGAAGGCGTTAATGGAGGTGGCCAATTTTGCCTTTTTTCCCCTTGTATAACCATATTCCCAGTAATTAGGTTTAACACAGCAATATTATTTCCGCTGCTGTCCCTCACTATAAGCTCATCGTCAGAAGTGGCTATTGGAGCTCCAGTCGAGAGTGTTCCTCTCAGTATGGCATTTCCATTTTCATCGATTCTAAGTGCGTTATTAGATGCGACCTTAGCCAGGAATAATCTAAACAAGGGGCAGACTCCGCAGTCGGAACTGCAAAACAGGCATCCTTCGATTCCCTCGCAAGCACCATCGCCGCAATTCGATTCGTCGTTGTCCAACTCGTTTGAGCATCCTGCATCTGACAAGTCAGCATCTCCATCGCCATCATTATCAATTGCGTCGTTACATTCAACAATAAATCTTGTTGTATTTAAGAATACTACACCATTAATTTTTTTAAGTTCGACTAATCCTCTGCTTATATTCCCTGTAACATTTGCTGGAAGTGGCTTAAAATATTCGTAGCCTAAATAATCAACAATCAGCTCCTTGTTATCCACTATGCTTATGCTGTAATTTACTCCATTGACAGATTCTGGCATTGTAAACAGCCTTGTGTAGCCGTCATTAACGGTTTTTGCCATTGCTATCTCACGGTATGCGAATTCCGCTATATCCTGGGCGATTTGCCTGTTGCTCTCTTCCTTTGCATCGAGTATTTTGGAGCTCGTAATCGCAAAAAATCCAACTATCACTACAATCATAAATGAGGCTAAGATGATAAACTCGACGGCCGATTGGGACTTAACCATTTTGTAAAATGCTCCTTGTCGTCTATATTATGGAAATGTTAATGCTCTCTCTGCTTATTGCCTCCACTTTTACCTTCTTAAGGCCTGAGCTTGCAAGCTCCGGGAGCTTGCATTCGTTTGCATCGCAGTTTGAGCCTTCAGTTGTAAGATTCACAGTGGAAAAAAACACTATTTCCGAGATGCCTGAAGGGCTTGTTAAATTAAATATGAGCTCCCTGCCGTCGATGATGGCAACAGCCGCAATATCCTTGGGAATATTAAGCTCCAGCGTTATTTTTGAGCCATGGCCGAAATGAAAGGCTGATTCGGCAGCGTCTATTATACTTGTGCCTATCTTTGTGATCTGGGCATCTGCGATTTCCTGGCCCGAGTCTTTAGAGTAGCTATAAAATATATAAGAGGTCGGCACAATTATTGCAAATGTTAAAGCCACTACTAATAGGTACTCAAAAGATGACTGGCTTTTTCGATTCCCTGGAAAATCTTTGGAAATCATTTTGTGTTTTTCGGATTTAGTTTTATATGACTCTCCCATTTATTTTGCCATTTATAGTGTGAATTGGTCTGCTTGGAGTATTAATGGCATAGTACCTTAATGATATTTTTAGCTCAACCCTGTTATCTGAGATAAAACCGCCTCCAGAGCAAGCTGAAAATACAATGTCCTTTTCCGTTGAATATTCCCAGTTAAATGGCGGCTCAGGGCTTGCTGATAAGCATAAAATAGGAGGATTAGCGTCATTGGTTATTGAAAGCGACGTCACTTCAATCTCTTCGCCTAAGTTGTTTACCAATTTAACTTTTACTTCATTCGGAGCAGTGCTCAAGCTGAAATCCGTGCATTTAAATTGCGATGGGAAAGCGCATTTCTGGGGCTGATATTTTGTAAAATCAAAAACTCCAAAATAATATAGAGCTCCAATTGAAACAGCTATCATCAAAAAAGCCCATGCATAAGTAGTGAGAAATTCCAGTGATGCCTGTGATTTCTTATACATAACAACCTCTTTTTAAGCTGTGCTTTATTAATTTAGAAAATTAAAGGAAATGATATATAAAATTTGTGTTTTTGTGTTTAAGAAACCAATGTATAAATTTCACCATCTATAACTCTGGCGTATGGGGCGCCGCTTGTTATAAGATTATATGTTATTTTTACTTTGAGCTTTGCCCTTTCACCTGCAGTTACTCCTCCGCCGGAACAACCGCCCCATGATAAATCTCTAATTTCTCCGGATTTCCATGTATTTATAGGAACCGACTGGGGTGAGGTGCACGTGTAAGCAGTCGGACTTTCTACGCTGTATGTTATCTGTGATACATCAATAACCGCTCCTACATTATTCTTAAGCCTTACTTTCCAAGTTCCTCCACTGGCTGAAATAATAGAATCGACGCATGTAAACTCAGAACCGAAAAAACACGTATTAGGCAATACTTTACTCGGGTTCAATATTCCAAAATAAGCAAGAGCCCCTATCATTATCAGAATAACCAAGAATGCCCATCCATAAGTTGTGAGAAATTCGAGCGCCGCCTGCGCCTTAACGCTTTGGCACAATTTTGGCTTATCCTCTTTCATTTTACTTCTTTTATTTGAGCACTTATTTAAATACTTTTCTAATTTGACAGCTTTGTCCGAATAGTGTCCTAAAAGGCTGACTTCTCGGACACTTCGATTACTTTTCGGTCAAAGTCAGCTTTTATGCCCAATGTGTGCATTTCCATTATAACGCAGCAAAGGTTATGACAGATAACTTTACACAAAACTTCATTTACCTGTGCTGTCCACGTTTTGCTTCTTACGCTGTCGCCAAATTTGGATTTTATCATATTAACCGTGCTTTCGGCGTTGCTTCTTTTATGGTAATGCCCTAAAAATTCTTCATTGTGCAGCTGAAAGAAGTAATACATTTTCTTCCAAATCATTCCATGTTTATTAGGTTGGTTGTTGCTCTTGAAAGGTATGTAAGGCACAGCTCCTTTTTCTTCAATTAATTCCAGATTATCTTGGCTTAAATAAGCCTTGTCCGCCGATACTTCTTCCATTTCAAAATGCTCTGATGCTGAATTTACCAACTGCCTTAATTCTGGGCTGTCGTTGTCAAATTCTGTGGTTATCTTTACGCTTGGAATAACATTCGTTTTTACTCCAGTCATAAAATGACATTTAACCCATCTTCTCGAATTAATTTCTTTTCCATATT
>JBBSVT010000043.1:0-10936 GCA_038046685.1 Nanobdellota archaeon | reverse complement strand
ATTTTTACCCCACTGGTGTGCTACGCAACACCAGTGGAAAGCTCAGCTTCTAAACGTTGTATTTATTGTATATTCACCCACAGGATCAGTGTCTTTAATTTGGTAAACAAAAAGCGGGCCCTTCCATCCTCTTGGATTTGAAGGGATTTTTACCCTGTCTGATTCCCGAGGCCAACTATCCAACAATCCTTGGGTGATATTGCATAAATTGTGGTTATTGCATATGGTTATGCCATTAGGAAATTCTACAAAAACCTCAAGCCTGGCCTGCGCTTCCTCAGATGCAGTGTTTGATACATCGTACAGCAGGGTTGCATACTCTCCAGCATTAAAATCAACTATTTCTTCAGAATTAAAGTTGATATTATCCACATCCACAGGCTCGTTCAGGTTTAGGGTTTTGATTGTCCTTGTTTTCAAGTCTATCGATGCATACGCTGTTGGAAGTAAGAAAAACAGAATAAATAAGAATACAATTTGTTTAATCCTCAACATATCGTCAATTAAGAGAGTAGCTTCTTTATATTATTTTGCTTTTACCATAAAGAGCGCAAGGCCGGATTTTTTCTTAACTTTAACAGAGCCTTTCCTTTAATTTGGCGGATTCTCTCTCGGGACAAGTCAAAAAGTTCTCCAATCTCTTTACCGCTCATTGCCCTATCAACCGCCAATCCAAAAAACTAAAATGTTCCTCCCAAATCTTTCATTGTGCCTGATGTTCTTTCAAGGTTTCGTACAACTTCATTTTGATTTTGCTGCGCTGACTGCTCAGATGGCGGGATTTGCTGCTCGATTGAGAGTGATGGCTCTTCACTAACCTTAAAATCAGGCTCTCCAAAATAAAAGAATATAAATCCAGCGGCTACAATCAAAACAACAATCAATCCAATCCACCATATTCCATGTTTGCGCGGCAAACTTTGCCCAGCAAAAGTAACTTGACTGTCTGTTTTTGATGCCCATGCAATTACCCAATCTGCATAACTTGGGCTGAGCCCTTTCTTCATAAGGGCGCTTTTGACCTGCTCAGCAGAGTGCCCTTTGTTAAAAGCATCATTAACAAGTTGGATTAATTTTTGATTTTGCATAGTCATCTTTTCTTACGGGTTATTATAAGTTTCACTTAAACTGTCTAAAATAACGCTGTCAACAGGCAGTCCCGGTAGTGGATTAATATTGTTAAATTGTGTTGGACCTTGCAATTTTCTGATAACGACTTCCGACAGTCCGATACTTTCATTATTGCTTATCCTTGTTAAATTAATCATAAATTTATATTCTCCTTCCAAATCCTGTTGGGTAAATGTATGATAGAACAGCATTCCTGCCCATTCGCTTGGGTAAGGTGCCCTATTAGGAGTAATAGTCATTCTATTAGTGTTATATGGGCAGTCAGCGTTGCCTGTGCAATATAATTGTCTGTACAGGTAAAGTAAATCATTAGTCAAACTGATTCCGTTATCTGAATTAGGATGCCGATAAGTTAAATTATAATAAACATCAAGGTTATCATTTCCTGTGTACTTCAGGTAATAGTAAAGCCTTAAAGTGTCGCCTGTTCTGTATTCAGGTTTATCTGTTGTTATTTGAAATTGGAGGCTATCATTTGCGGCATATGAAAAAGATACAACTGCAACAGTCAAAACTATAGATAATATTATTGATTTCGCTGTCCAAATCCAAATACTTTTGCTGTTCATCATGGCGCATTCTCTCCTTCGGGCTCCTGTGTAGGCAAGTAACGCAATTCTATTGCCCCAGGGAACATAATTGCATTTTCATTTCGGGAGGAAGGTGTTCTTCTTAAGAAGTTGCAGTTATTTAAGTTAAAGTTAGTCCTGTCAGAACATTCTCTTTCGGTATTGCCTGACTCTACCAGCTCTTTTGCACTGTCTATGTAGCATATTGATTGGCAGTAATATGGCTTGATGCTATCAATAGGGACAAGTTCTTTAGTTGGCATTGTAAGCCTGCCAATCAAAGAGTCAATTATCAATTCTTTATTCCCATTTAATATCATAAGGATATTTCTCAAAGCCTGCTCAACATTTCTTCGCTCTGCTGGAATATTGATTAAGTATTGTTCCAACAATTCAATAGCATTGTCATGCTCAGTTCTTACAATCTCGTTTGCAATTCTTGTCCTTTCTGCTAAATCCCTATCGTTAATTCTGCGCCTTTCCTGAACTGGAGTGATGCTTCCTGCTGAAGGAGTAGCGCCAAGTCCAATATAAGAGACTGCACCTTCAAAGCTTCTGCCCGAATACTGGACAATTGCCGTATAATTATGCTCTCCTATTGACAAGGTTAATGCATCGCTTTCGCATGTCATTCCTAAAACTAAAACATTGCATGTCTTTATAGTCTCTCCATCAAATAAAATGCTTATCGAATCAATCTGAATGGCTTCTTCTGTATAACCTGTGAGCACTTGTGCCCTAATTTTAAATTGCTCATTCAAACTTGGTGAGACTGGATCTGTTGTAACAACTAAGGTATATGGTACGGTAGCAAGAAGGTTTGATAGCTGCTGAACGCTGAGCTCCGGAAGATATCCTGCGCCATTCATTAGCTCTGCAATCTGCGCATCTGGGATGCCATATAACCTTGCAAGGGTTGCTGTATAAATCGGATTTACTCCTGCACGGTACAATGCGTACATCACATCCTCAACGTCGTCAATTGTAAAAGCTCCTCGCAATGAAATTATATATTCTTTATATCCCTCAATAGCGTCTTTCAACTGCGGACTATTTATCGAGTATACAACTGCAAGAATTTCGTAAAGCCGGTAGTTTTCTGTTAACAATTTTTTGGTGGTTTCCTTTGCGTTCCTATTCTGTGCCATCAGTTGCGAATAATACTCTCTGGTCAACGTGATCTCTCTTACGCAAGCACCATCTACGCACCTGCTGCAGCCATCTGCAGGCCCAAATGTTTGAGATATCACTTGGTTATTTTCTGCACAATAAAATTCAGATAAGTGCCCTCTTTTTTCACCTTCAGATATGCAATAATCTACTATGCTCACAGGATTAGAAGTTGCCCATTCAGGACCAGCGGCAGTCCCTCTTGTAAAGATGTTATTTCCACCGTCAGAATCTGTACATTGTTGTGGCGTTGTTGCTCTTGGAGTTAACACAAAATTAGCATGATTGCTGTCCACAACATTATTTGAGACATCAGTAGCTGTAATCCATACTTCCCAATTGTCTAATTGTGTTGTTACTAATGGGCCGACGGAATATCTGCAAGGATTTGCTGCAAGACACTGGCCTATATTTCCAAGGTTGGTTTCCTGTATTCTCCCACTATTTCTTTTTTGTTTCAGAGTAACATTTCTCAAAGGATTTCTTGAGATTATCTCAACACCTATTGTTTCTCCGGAAACATATGCTGGTTTACTTAATATAAGGCCAACAATATTTGTAACTATTTGCCCCGGCCTCAGAACATTGACAATGAGGGTATTTGAGCGAACACTATTCCTCGCAGAAGCGGCATCTGTAACGTTTGTATATAAGGAGTAAGCTGTGCCTGCAAGTGATTCTGGAAGAGGGGCAGTTGTGTACTCACATGGCGACCTAGAGCATGTCACAACGGGCGCATTATTTAAATAAATTACAATTGAGAATATTCCGCTAGAGTCAGTTGCTGAAACATTTGCTGTTATAGGCTTGCCAGTTAAAACATTTGCACCTTGGCTTATTCTCGAGCCTTCTTGGGAGATGTAAGCGTCTGTTATTTGAGGTGGAGATGTATCCTGTGGAGCTTGCTGTACTGTTACTATCTTTCTTCTGTAAGCCGACAATCCTGCTGCATTCCATGCAGCTCCTTCCACATCGTATGCTTGAGATGTTACTCCAGAAGGTAACTGAGCTATGAGAGATGTGTCAAAGCCAGAGCATGATACTTCTAATGGATTATTAAATAATGCTTCTGTTGTTTTCTTGAAATGGAAATAGCATTTATCAGCACGCTGAGGATTAACAAAGGTTATCCTTAATGATTGACCAGGATTGACTGTAGCAGGAGTTACTGTAATATCATCAAGAGATGGTACATTAGGAAGAGCTTGCTGTACTGTTACTATCTTTCTTCTGTAAGCCGACAATCCTGCTGCATTCCATGCAGCTCCTTCCACATCGTATGCTTGAGATGTTACTCCAGAAGGTAACTGAGCTATGAGAGATGTGTCAAAGCCAGAGCATGATACTTCTAATGGATTATTAAATAATGCTTCTGTTGTTTTCTTGAAATGGAAATAGCATTTATCAGCACGCTGAGGATTAACAAAGGTTATCCTTAATGATTGACCAGGATTGACTGTAGCAGGAGTTACTGTAATATCATCAAGAGATGGTTGTTGAGGTGTTGGAGCATTTACTGTAACAGTTGCTTCTCTTATTGGCACAGAACAAGTTCCTGCTGAATTACAAGCCTGCGCTTGTACTGTGTATGTGCCTGTTGTTGCAAATGACGACGATGGAATATTAAACGTAGGAGGGGTACTGAATAGATTGTCAGGACCACTATCATAACCCCCACCATTCTTGAATACTCTTATAATGAATTGGTTAGCATTGCTGTATGCTCCAAATGTTAAAGTTGCGCCAGAGGCTACATTAATTGATGATGGAGAAACAGATATTGGATCAAGGGTTGGTGGCAAAACACAAATTCCATTTTGACAAGTCCCTCCGCTTTCACATGCCCCACCTTCATTGGAAGCCTCTTGTCGTTGCACACTATCATAACAAGTCTGAGTGCTTAAGATAACGCCTTCATTGAAAATAGCTGCACAGCCTCCAACATAGCCGATTGAATTTGTTGAAACGCAAGCATCAACCAAGGTTCCACTTCTGCCTATGCATGTTTCTGTTGGAAAACATTGCATATCATAGAACTTGCCACCATACAAGCATGTTCGTGATGCAGGAGCTGCCACATAATCAGACCTAATTGAAGGGCAGTCTGAAAGATAGCATGTCCTCGGTTGCCTTTCTGTTACCGTAGTAGAACATTCTGGGTGAAGAGGAGCTGCAACTGCACTATAAAGAAAAAGGATAAAAAGAAGCATGAATAAAAGAATAGTATGAATTATTCTACGACTATCCATATTTTACCTCTTTCCCTCTAATCATCAGTTGGCTTTAATCTTCTTCCAAAACCCAAATTGCTTTTAAAGTTACTATCAATGCTGCAGGCGTGACAAAAATTGCTATGTTGCCTATTGCATTTGCGAGAAAAAATCCTAATTTTTCAGGCTGAACAATCACAAGTCCAAACTTGCTATTAGATAAAACAAGAAGCAATATAGAGGCAATCATAAAAGTATTCCATTCCTTCTTAGATATGTTAAGGAATCCGACAATTGTGCCCCAAATCAAAAGTGCCGTGGTAACATAAGGCACATATTCCTTTGACATGAGTGCTGATAAGATTGCTAATAAAACACCAAGAACAAATGAAGCATGTCCAAATCTGTGTTTTTCCATTGACAAAATGCTAAGTTTATTTTCTTGTCCTATCTTTATCTTTTTTTCTTTCATTAATTCCACCTCTATTTTTTGTAGATTTATTTCCTCACGACACTAGTATTTAAATTATTCGTTCAAAAGAATGATATTGCAGGAAAAGTCATAGATAATTAAATATAGGGAATATTCTCGTGGAACTTTATTCCGTAGGCAAAAACATAGTTCCAGAACAATCCCTTTTTCCTTGTTACAAATACTGAAAATCCTGCTTCGCGAAATACCTTTTCGATAGTCCTGTTATTTGAAAGCCATGCCACATTTGGAAGTACTTTAAAGAAGTCAACATAATCAACAAATACTATTTTGCCGCCATAGGGCAATAATTCCCTTATTTCCTTCAATACTTTTTTAACATCTTGAAGGCTGCCCATCATCCCAATGCTTACAATTGCATCAACATGAGGTATAGATGGATGAACCCTGTTTACTTGATGCTCATCATAAATAACAACTACATGCTCATGGCCTTCTTTGATAAGCCTTCTTTTTGCTATTAGCAACTCCTTCTTAGATAGATCAGTTGCATATACTCTGCCCACCGGTTTAACTGCTACTGCAAGATCCATTGTAAGCGTACCAACAGAACAGCCATATTCAAGAACTCTTTTGCCTTTTACATCCCCCAATAATGTTAGCACCTCATTCCGCACCTGTTTAGGAAGAACAATTTTTTCAGTTAACAGAGTAAAATATGCAAATGCATCCTTTACCCTTATTATGGCGTCAGGATTATAATAAAGTTCAAGCAACAGGTAAATTGGCACGCCCGAAAGTATCAGGGAAATGCCCAACGCAAATATCTTTACAGCATTCGGCTCTGAAAAAATCCAAGCAGCCAAAAGAATGGCTATTAATACCATTAAGATTATCGAGCCGAATCTTGCAAAAGGAACTTGAAAACTTCTCTTTCTATGGGGCTCTTTCCCTCTTAATATAGGCACTGACAAAATGACAAGAAAATACATTATGAACCCCAGCGGCAGAAGAAGTGTTAATGATTCCTTGTACTTACCAAAAGCCATTACAAACACCAGCAAAGAGACTATTGTCTGAAAAATAATAGCTTTGTAAGGTGTTTTAAATCTTTGATGAATCTCGCTTAACTGGGAAATAAACAACTTATCCCTTGACATCGCAAGAATAAGTCTCGGCAAAGTGATTATGCCGCTAGCTGCGCTTCCAATCAGTGAAATGAAAATTCCTATGTCAATTATTCTGCTTCCTATCGCTCCAAATAAATTTTCAGATACGATTGATAGAGGCGCAGAGGATAACGCCAAAATTCGCCAAGGGACTATTCCAATTGAAACTACGGCCATTAATATGCCCAGCAACCCAATGCCTATAGTCGCGGTAATTAGAGCTTTAGGCACTGTTTTCTCAGGCTCCTGGGTTTCTTCCGCAAGGTACGTTGCGGATTCCCAGCCAAAAAAACTCTCTGCAATAAAAAACATCGTCACAAAAACTGATGTGACACCTAAAGAAAAAAATGGAAGATAATTCGCTGTTGTTACCTTGAATATTCCTGGAACTATAACAGATAACAAAACGCCAATTGAGACGAATGCAAAAATAATAAGCAAGTAAGAGCTTGTTTCTATACCAAAGTAAGCAATCAGATTAAGAATTAATATAAAGAAAATGCTTATCCAAATTTTAAGCCAAAACTGCGAGGAGTCAGGCACCAGATAGTCAATCGCTGCAATAACAAGCAATGCAGTTCCTAGGTTGCCGACCATCCACGCAGTCCATCCCATTAGAAATGATACAAAATTATTGTAAGCGTGCTTGCTAAATTCGTAAATGCCTCCTGCCTTTGGGTACATTGAGACTAATTCAGCAAAATACATGCTGATATAGACTGCAACCACACTTAGGATAATCCATGACAATATAGAGGCGCTTCCCGAATAATTTGAGCCAATAGCGGCTCCAAAGAACAAGCCCGTGCCCATTATGGATGTGATAGATAAAGAGAAAATTGTCCAAAAGCCAAGAACCCTCTTTAGCTCTGCCATTTCGATAATTTTGAGAGATAAATTTATAAAGTCTTGTGAATACTTGGCTGTGGTAACTTGGACAAATTTGCTGCGTACATAACAGAGGTTTTTTCTACTGAATAATAGTAACCAAAGGAAAGATTTAAATATGGTAACATATTAGTTTGAGGTTAAAATGGCAAGTTTAGAAAATAAGTTAATCAGGAGTGACCCATAACCAATTGGAGATGGATTAACAGAAATACAATATCATCGCTTGGAAGAGAAGGGATGGAAATACAATCCTGAAACGGACAAGTTCCAGTATACAATAAGGGATAATGAGGGAATATCAAAAGTTGTAAATGACTTGAATCCAAGCCTGAATAAATCTCAGCTTGGACCGATAGCGCATGAAGTTGCAATGACTGACACAACGTATATCAATAATGTGGGGGACGGATCTAGGGAATCATTGCGCAATCCTAACTTTTACAGGGTTCGCCCTGGGGCAGTAATATCGGCAAGCCCGCAACTCTTGAGCAGTTTAGTTCCTGCATGATTTTTTCTTTTTGACGAGCCAAAAAATGAATATAATGATGGTTGAAAGCAGGTATACTGGTGAAATAGATCTCTCGAATTTAAATGCCAGTGAACTTCCAAATAATATTGGATTAGTGACAACTGTCCAGTTTTTGGATTATGTTGAGGAAATAAAAAAATTTCTTGAAAAAAATGGGAAGAAAGTTTTCATCGGCAGAATTAATCAAAAGTATGACAGCCAGCTGCTTGGCTGCGACACGAGCTCAGCAGATAAAATAAAAGACATTGTGGATGCTTTCCTTTACATAGGGACAGGCCAGTTTCATCCCCTTGGGATAGCACAAAATGCCAACAAAGAGCTATTCTGTTACAATCCCATTGATGCGGTTATGACGAAAATTGATAGGAAAGAGATTGAAAGAGACAAAAAAAAAAGGAAAGCGGCTTTCTTAAAATATTTAGAGTCCACAGTAATTGGAATTTTAGTTTCTTTAAAGCCAGGGCAAAATAATTTCAGAAAAGCAGTTCAATTGAAACATCAGCTAAAAGACAAGGATTGCCACATTTTTGTCTTTGATTCCCTAGACTTCAATCAAATCGAAAATTTTCCATTTATCCAGTGCTGGGTTAATACAGCTTGCAGCAGAATTCTTGACGATTATGAAAAGTTTCCCAAGCCATTGATTGACTTTAGCGATATAGAAAATATGGAATTGTTTGACGCTGGCAGAAAATAGGCTTATCTCTTTCTCTTATTCTCAGAAAGTGTGTACATCATCGTCTTGATCTCATTAAGCTCTTTCTTTGATGTATCCACAATAAGACTTAGCAAAATGAACATAACCAACAGCATTAGCCAATTAAAGATTGCAATTATCATTAGCCAGCTTAGCTGGTTTTCACTCTTATAAACTTGATTTATCAGCCTAAATCCGAGAATAGCAGCACCTACTCCAACAACCAAAAGCACCATCTCAAAAACATTCATTCTCGACATTGCCTATCCTCTTTTAATTTGAATAATTGACGCACTATTATTTAAACTTTATTGTTGTCCGGTTTATGATTTTGATTTCCTAAGCCGGTTTTTAATTTTTCTTATCCATTTTTTTATTGTCTTTCTTTTAACGCCCAAAAGAAGCAATCCAGCGAGTATAAAAATCCAGCCCTGGATTATTGGGATAAAGCCCGATATAATGCCAATAATTATTAAGATTACCCCAAGTATTTTTCTTAACAGATCGAAAATATATTTATACATAAACTTTAGGTTGTTATTGTTATTGAAGATTGAATTTTTCTATCAAACAACGAGCTTCCAATGCCTTTTCCAACAAAAAAGGACTGCTTGCTTAATACCTTGCTCAAAACATCAAGCAAGGTTTTTTCCTTTTTGTATTCGGCAATCTCAGCTGTTATTTTTTCTTTTTTCTCAATATATGCGATGGTTTCATCAAAACCCCCAAGCTCATCAATCAAGCCAAGCTCTTTTGCCTGCGCTCCAAGATAAAACAGGCCATTAGCAATCCTGTCAACATCCTTCTTATTCAAATTTCTGTTATTAGCCACTTCGCCTGCAAAATAATCCCTTATTGCGTCCAAGTTCTGCTGGAATATTGCTTTCTCCTCCTGAGTCATTTCCTTAAATGGGCTCCCTATATCCTTGTATTTTCCGGAAACGAGCCTTTGGTAGGTTATGTTGTATTTTTCAAGTAAGCCGGGAAATTCAAGATAAGATGCAATAACCCCAATTGAGCCGGTTATTGAAGCTCTGTTAGCAACGACATAATCAGCAGCGGACGCAATCCAGTAAGCACCGGAAGCTCCAACTTCCCTTATCAATGCAACAGTCGTTTTATTTGTCTTCTTGACGGCATTCGCTATCTCCTCAGAGGCGACAGCCGAGCCCCCCGGACTGTTAATTTCCAATATTATGGCTTTAATGCTCGGGTTATTTTCAGCTTTTCGTATGAGTTCAACTGCATCTGGAGAAGAAGTTACACTCTCAAAAAGGAATTCTGAATCCTCTGTTCCAACAATAATACCTTCAATCGGTATTAAGGCAACATTTCCCCTTAAAGATTCCACATCAATCCCGACAAACAATGATAATACGCCAACAGCTACAAAGCCGAGTGCGCTCAGCAAGACTATAACAAAGATTGCATAACCCCATCTGAAATTTGGAGGCATGCGGGGCTCTTGAAAAAAACCTTTGTTGCCATTGACCGGAATTTTATTCATTTTCATTCCTCGTGCAGTTCTTAAGGGTACTGCCCCAGACTGTATACTTCCACTACGGTTGTTTTGCTTAGTATTTCGCTTAATCTTTGGTTTGATTTTGTGAAAAACATAAACAAAGGATCCAAAATCCACAATAAAACGAATGGGAATATGGGAATGAAAACAAGATTTCTCACTAGTAACTGCCATGTTTTCAAAGTGTTGTTGTTGCTGAGGACATAAATTTTAGTCAGCATTTTCCCAATAGTCTGCCCCATTTTTCTTTCCATCATCAAAAAATATAAGAGTAGTATAATGGACATGACAAAAGACACAGAGGTGATAAAGCTTGTGTAATTTGTGCTGCTGCTCAAAAACTTGTACGCTTCTGAAAAAGTGTAATCTTTTGGCACGATATTTTGGAATAATTTCCTAAACGGAAAAAACACAATCAGGTTTACAATAGCCATGTCAATAAAAAAGGCAGCAATTCTTTTCCAGATAAGGGCGGGGCCTATAAACGTTTTTTCTTTTGGAAGGTTCAAGCGCTTCATAATCTTCATGGTATCACCATAGTATATAAAAATTTTGTTTTATAGGCGTTGCGTGGATATTCATATTTTCAGTGATTTTTATCCCAGAAATTAAATT
>JBBSVT010000042.1:0-15427 GCA_038046685.1 Nanobdellota archaeon | reverse complement strand
ATCTTCTTACATACTTAAGGCTAAAAGCCTTGATAAGAATTATTCGAAAAACTCGGAATAAAGAGGAAATAAAATTTAGGGGCTTATATACTAAATCGAGGATAAGCTAAAATACAATAATAACCCAATACCTAACACCACATTAACATATCCATCATTATCCTTGGATTATTAATTACATTATACTTGGCTTCAAACAAATCAACATAGAAATCTACATAAGCTTGATTCTTAATCCCATTCTTCCTGTGAAGCCATCTCCTAAATTGTCTCCAAATATTTTCGACAGCATTTGTAGTTATACCCTTGGAGTTCTTAAACTTCCAATCCCTATGCTTTATTTTGCCGTGAGGCAAATCCTCATCAAGCATATCAAATGCCTTTAGGTATGCTTGCCATTCATCAGTCCACCAACCTCTTGGCTTTTTCTTCCACTTTGAAACTACACGTCTCAAATGGTAAAACAGATTTTTTGTATCTGCATGCTAAATAGCATCAAGAAAAACTTTATTTGTCTGTGGGTCTATCGTACCTATTACTGGCTTATCCCTAAGATACATCTCATCAGTTTGCCATGCTCTATAACGAGAAACTTTATGTTTTATTCTAGAGCATTTTTGGATAATAAAGCTACCAAATTTCTGTAGCCAGCTCCATAAAGTTTTCCATGTAGGTATTTTAGTTGAGAAGCTACATTGCTTGCTGGAGTTTAGTATGCTATCTCCAGAGAGCATATACCAGAGAAATAGGATGATAGAAGCTGAACTGTACTTGTACCAATACCAAGGAGCTAGGGTATTTATGCAAAAGCTCCTACTGCAATTAATGCAATAGTATCTCTGAACAGGACATCTGTTCTTTCTCTTTTCATGTCCATCCTTCCATATCTGTTTGCCCAAGCAAACAGGACATCTTAATCCTTTAGTATTGAGAACCCACTCATCAAGCCATATACTAATTGCATCTCTTATTTGTCTTAACAGTCCCCAGTTAAACCAAAACTTAATAATAAGGTAAGCACTTCCATTTATACCTCTTTGTATGAGATATTATGAAGGGAAGGATCAGTATACATTTTGTGTACTGCCCTTTATTGTTTTTTCTAACTACTATAGAATTAGTTAAATTCTCGAGATTTTACTTAAGCCCCAAAATTTATTCTATTATCTCACCTTTAAATGGAATAATCAAAACGTAGTTATCAGGGTCATTAGAAAGCAGATATAAAGACCCAGAATATTTTCCTGTGTAAGGTTTGGGATTTTGGGCAGACCAGCCACCTATAATTATATCTATTGTGTACTCAACTTCTTCATTAAGGGGTATAATGGTTTCGCTAAAAAGCCCTGCAATGCTTGGTAAATTTTCTGGGGGTACATTTTTAAGGTCTAGTTTTGGTGGGTTACCCTTATCATTGTATATCACTAAAGGTGCATTGCCAATATTTCTAATCTTAAATGAGAATTTCTTCCCAATAGTTTTAAAATCAAGTTCCCCAAAATCTAGCTCATATTTGTCTAATACTATTTTCGGTCTATTTTGCGAAACTATTTTTTTATATCTCAGTTTTAATGTTCCATCCCCTAAAATTCTGTTGGCACCAATATTTATTATCTTTGATGCTTCTCCTATAGACGTACCTTGTGTTAGAAGTAACTGAAGGTGAAAACTGGGTTGGGGTGCAGTGAATACTGGTGATTGAGCCGCTAAAGATATTAATGCATCAGAGTTGAAGAGGTATTCACCACCTAAATACCCTTCCTCATTGTAACGTCCAACCGAACAAGATCCAAATTCGTAAAAAAATGATTTAGGTACCTTATTAATGATGGTTTGAGAATCAACATTCTTTTGATGAAAATTTGCTGAACCGTGGCCATTATAAAACACATGTTCGTATCTTAGCCCTAACTCACTAAAATATTCATTGTCAGAACTCTCAGAAGTTAGAATTTTAATATTCTGAATAGGATAAGGTGGATTGGATGAAGTTTTGTACCAATCTAAGAAATCACTGATAGTTTTTGTCTTCTCTTCTTGGCTTCTATCTTCTAAAATTGGGAGATAAGCTAGAAATTTTTCTTGAAATGAAATCTGACCTGTTCTGAATTTGTGATTTCTTATTAAGTAATTTTTTAAGAGTTGGTTGGATTCTTCAATATTTCTCCTAGGTGGAGTTAATCGCGATATCCAGAAAGGTAGTTCTCTTGAATCTTGTAGGCAGGTGTCCTGATAAAAAGCATCTAAATCTTGTTTATATTTACATTGATTGTCTATATCTGTATAATAATAATCATTAATATTCAAATTATCAGTTACAAATGGATCATTAATATATTTTCCTTGTTTCTGTAAATCCTGATCTAATTGTTCCACATAATCCAAGCAAGGGTTAAGTTGATTAGGATAGATTGAACATCTAACCCCAGACCTTGCTATAGGAACATCTCCTACTAGAATAGCTCCGCGCAGATTATTATTATAGTAAAGAGTTCTGAGATCTGATTTAATCGTCTCTTTTTTAACATTATTGTTGTATATTTTTAACTCTACCCTTTTTCCAGTTTCTCTTTCAATATCTTGAATCCAAGTACTGATTTCGGGTTTTAAATCATCGTAATTTTCCTGCTTAATCACGATTGCAATGGTGCATAATTTACCTTCACAATTATCAAAATCTTGTTTTGAGGGTAATTTGAAAACTGTTTGCCCTGGTTCTTGATTGGTTTTTGTATTTTTTACTGTTTGAGTTTGTGGGGTATCTGTTTTTGGTTGTGTTGTAGAACTTTCAATTTTTTTTGAGCACCCCAAAAGGAGAATAAGAGTAATAGCTATAACTAAAAGAAAAATTTTTCTTGGAAATAATTTCTGCTTCATTAAGATATAAGAATATATGAAATATTTAAACCTTTGTCATTTTTTCTCACTACGTATCAAACCAATTACTTCACCGCCAGACTCTTTTACTTTTTCAACAGCTGTTTTTGAAGCATATGGCACGGTTATCTTAAACTTGCTAGAAACCTTTCCGTCACCCAATAATTTGTTAAAGCCGAGTTTTTTCAGCTCAATTAAATAAAATCCTTCTTCTTTCTTAGCCAGCCCATTTGAAACAAATTTGTCAATATGCTGTTCGATATAGCTTATATTAACCGGGAATATCTTGATTTTTGGTGTTTTGCTTATAAACCCATATTTGCCAAAATACCTTTCTTTCCAAATACTGGGCTTTTTGCTGTCCGCCCTTTTTCCAGTGCCAGCCATCCCTGCTCCGCCCTGGTGACCTTTTCCGCGATGTTTTTTCTTAGCCCCCCACCCGTGTGTTTTACTCCCACGTTGCCTTGTATTCTTTTTTCGTTTATTGACAGTCATTACAGCATCCTCCTAATTAAATCGTTAATCGCAATGCCCCTATAACCTAGGGCTCCGCCTTCTTTGAAAGAATGCTTAATTCCCTTGTTCCCAAAGCCTTTCCTAGGGGGGTTTAACCTAAAATATTTTTTCATTTTTGTACCTTCAAAGACGAAAAATTTGTGATAATGGATAATTTTCTTAGAATCTGTTTCCCTTCCATTAAATTTTTCTCCTCTTTTGTCAATCATCAGATTATACGTCTCATCATCTATTTCTCCCCATGTGATATAATCTTTTGCCTTTTTAAGCATACCTACATATGCAGGACTATTTGGCAGAACGCAGCAATAATTTTTTTTGTAGAGGCTTAACATTTTTAATGTATCTTCTATCGTCGCTCTTATCTGAGTTAGTCCTCTTATTCTTATCACTGCCAGTTTTTGCTCCATTTTAAACTCTTGCCTCATTTAGGCTGCCTTCAACAATATTTAGAGTTTCAACAGTTTTTTGATTTAATTTGAACTGCATTAATTTTTGTAGTGCGTCAAAACATGCATACAATAAATTAAGCTTGCTCCTAGTCTGTCCTTCTGTCTTTGACCAAATATCTTTTATCCCGGCTAATTTCAGAATTTTCTGGCATTCTTTCTCAATTTTCAATCCTGTTCCTTTTGGAGCGGGCAATAAGGTTATAACTACAGAACCTGTTTTTCCACCTATTTTGAAAGGGATTGTATGTGCGCCTCCGCATCCGCATCTCCAATTACCGCAGCCTCTTCTTATTTTGATTATGCTTAACTTTGCTTGCCTTATTGCTTTTTCTCTTGCCGGCACAGTTTCTTTTGATTTTCCGTATCCGACGCCAACATAACCATCCTCATTTCCTACTACGGCAAAAGTTGCAAATTTGGGCTTATTGCCTTCCTGAGTTTTCTTTTGAGTTTGTTTAAATATCCTTTTTTGGCCACCTCCAAATTTTCCTTTTGACTGCCCTATCATCAGCAGCTCAGTTGTGAGATTTGGCACTAAAATGTCTACTATCTCCGGTTCTAGTATCTTGATTCTCTGATCTAAAATTTCGTCAATATTGCTGATTTCATTATTTTTTATTTTAATACCCAAAGACGTTTTTGGCTTCCATCCCTCTTTTTCGAATATATTTTTCTTCTTAACCTCGATTATTATCTCTTCCTCAAGCTCTTTCACTTCCCCAAGTTCAACTGCCAGTCCCTCTTTTGGTTTTTCAATTATCACTTCTTCATCAGTCAATTCTTCAACTTTTGTAGCTTTCTCCTCATCAATAACTTTTTCTTCTCCTGTGTTTATTCTATCCATTTATTTTGCCCTTGACTTCGTCAAAATGTTTTACAATATCATCTGGATAAATTCCCCTTTTTATGTAAGCGGAAAATTGCTTGTTGTATTTTGATTTGTCATTCTTTAACAACTCTGCATATTTAGCAATGTGCGCGCCAGAAATTCTGTCTCTTGTAGGAAGCACCTTTGGGTTGGATGGAATTTTTAATCCTGCATCTATTGCCCCAGCAAGTGCAGCATAAATACTTGAACCTTTTATAGACTTATTAAATCCTAAATCGAGAATAACTTCCTTGATTCCTTTTTCGATAGCTTTCTTGCCTGCTAATATTCCTGTAAAATATGCACTCGGCAGGTTTCCTGTATTTCCCTTCCACCCAAGTTTGTGCAGTGTCTTTGAGTTAACAGTGAAAAGCACATGATCTCCTTTATCACGATATTCAATTATTGACGTTTGGATGTTTTTTGAGGATTTTCTGACTACAAATCTGTAGCTGCCTGACAATAGCAACTTCATTCTCTTTTTGTAGAATGTCTTGCCCTCCCTCTTCCTTCTGAATTGAACAGAGAAAACCTTAGTTTTTTTCATTTTTTCATTATATTTTTCTCGCTTATATACAACTTCATATGCCTTAGGCTTCTAAAAAACCCCCCTTTGCTTTTCATATAAAGCTCGTTATGGGCCTCATTTGTAATCATATTTTTGCCTCTTAAATAGCGGATATATCCTCTTTGTAGTCTTATTTTGTTTATCCATGACCTTTTCGGATTGTTTCGTGCGGATTTTTTCCCTTTCCTTGAGCCAAATCCTTTTCGTCTCCCATGACTTTTTTGTCGTTTTGCCTTTCTAGCCCAAAACCTTGATGTATTCAGTAGCCTTTTTTTTGAGATTACTCCATTGTTTATCAACGACTTTACATCATTTTTAGTTATTGCTTCTTTTATTTCAGTTAACTTTTCAGGATCAAATCTTATTCTATTTTTGCCGCATTTCAAGACTTGCGCAGCCAATCTTTTTTGTACACTTAGCATTTTACGTTCTTTTAGTTAGTATCTTGTCCTTTTCTTTTTTCTCCATGCTTTTTTTATTTTCTTCGCTTAAACTCTCAGATATTTTTTCCTTTGCTTCTTTCGTTCTTAGATTAACATCATCTTTTTTTGTATCTTTAGCCTCTTTTTTCTTTTTTGAACTAATTAAATCATCAATATTTTTTAACTGTTGGTCTATATCCAAGGTTAAAACTGAAATTCCCATTGTTTTTGATTCTTTCAAAATTTCGAACCTTTTCTTCATTCCTATATTCTTCGGTACAACAATCCCTTCAATTTCCTTTCTTACTTTCTTAACATCTTCTGGTGAAAAAACTCTTATCATTTTTAATCCTGAGTGGTGTAATCCTTTGGTTTTTCGTGGTGATTTATAGCCAGGCGAAGGCATTTTGCCCCTTCCCTTGAAATGGTGCCTTATTTTTGAGTGTATTCCTTTAGGCTTCCTCCACTTAATGCTGAGTTTTTTTCTTTTGTGGGTGTCTTGCCTTATGAATTCTGGTTTTTTTTCTTTTATTTTGGTTCTTAATTCCAGTAGCGTGTTTAGTTGTGTCATTTTATTGATTTAAACTGTAGATTCATTGTGATTTTATCATTAATGTGTATCTTTCTTTTTTGGTTACTTGAGTTCTTTTCCGTCTTTATTGATAATGTAGATGCCATCTTGAAATATCCTTGTGTCATATCCTGGCCTGTTAGTCAGTTTTTCGATATCTGCACATACTTGCCCCGCTATCTCTTTGCTAACACTTGTGACGTGGATTAAGTCTCCCTCTATCCTTACGTCAGCACCTTCTTTTAATTGTAAAATCCTTGGCACTTTTTCCCCAATAAAATTTTTGAGTATAAGCGTATGATCATTGATAGCCACATTCATAGGAAAATGCCCCGAACATATCTTTAGCGTATACATATGACTATGTGTGCATCCTTTAATCATATTTTTGATATGTGCTGCTAAAGAACCGGTGATTTTTTTATCCTCTTTAGTTTTATTTTTTGATTCTAAAATAATTTTTTTGCTATCGATTATTATTGAAACATTTTTCTGTTTGATTTTTTTCTGGACTTCACCCTTTGGCCCTTGGATTACCAAAAACTGGCCACGAATAGAGGCCTTTACAACATCTGGCATTTCAATTTCTTTAAGTTTTTTCATTTAGTAACAATAGGCTAAAAGCTTTCCTCCGGTTTTCTTTGTTTTAGCGTCATAATGCGTCATTATTCCCATTGGCGATGATACAAGCAATATGCCGATGTCTTTGGCAGGTAAATATCGTCTTTCAAATTTTTCAAATTCGTTCACTTTTACACTATACCTTGGCTTGATTACACCCAGTTTATTGATGCCTCCGATTAAAATGACTTTTATGTAGTTGCCTCTGCGGTCTTTAATTTCATTGAAATCACCTATATACCCATTATCTTTCATGACATTCAATATTTCTTTGATTACTTTTGAGACTGGTTTCAGCAAACACTCGTGATTTCCGATTAACTCGTTGTTCAACATCAACGATGTAGCGTTAGATAATGGGTCGTTTAGCATTTTTACATTTAACTGTATTTCTTAAAGCCGATATTTATTGCAATCTCCCTAAAACAGGTTCTGCACATTTCCAGTCCATATTTGCTTATATGGCTTCCAGGTCTGCCGCACCTTTTGCATTTTTTTGTTGAGCGTCCATAATTTCTTAATTTTGGGGTATTGTGCTTGATATATTTCTGCATTTTAACAGGCTTCGACCTTAATTGCTTGAATACTTTGCTATAGTCGCTATAGGTCATCTAGCTGACCTCCACTTTTGTGCTGAAGTTTTTTGTCATAAAATCTATGGCCTCTTGTCTGGATATTCTTTGTTTATGCGGTATTTTTCTTGGCAATAACCTTCTTCTTTTGATTCTGTAGCCTGGCCTCTCAAGAGTAATACAAACTTGGAAGCCAATAATGCCTATCTCTGGGACATATTTCACACCTGGAATCTCTATATACTCATGTATTCCAAACGCTATGTTGCCATTATTATCGAACTGCTTTTCAATTAATTGGTTGTTGACTGCTCCGAGAAGCCTTGGGAGTAGTTTAATTGCCCTTTCTTTTCGTAAAGTCATTTTGCATCCGATTGGTAGGCCTGGCCTTAAACCCCATTCCTGTATTCTCTTATTGGTTACAGTCTTTATTGGAGTTGCATTTCCTATTGTATTAAGCAACATTAGACCTTTTTCTAATTTTGCTTGGTCTTTTCCAGCGCCGATATTCAACGTTATTTTCTCTATTTTGATGTTTCTCATCTGGTTCATATTCATTTAAGTGCAATCAACGGTTTGTCCTCTCCTACTACAAAAGCGTATTTCTTAGAGGTTTCTATCAACTCCTCCTTCTGATTTTTATAAAATACTTTATCTTTAACTATATCTTCTACCATTCCCACCTCACCAATATGTTTTCCGCCGGCTAAAAATATTGTTGACCTTCTGCTAAGCGGCAGGTGTTTGCTGATTTTTAATTCTGGCAATGTCAAAATAATGGTGTCGCCTATTTTATAGGCGTTATCATCAACTAAAATGTTTTTTCCATCAAACAGGTTCAGTTGAAGTCTTCCCTTTACCATGGTCTTTCCGGTGATTTTACAAGGCTTGA
The DNA here is from genome assembly GCA_038046685.1 of Nanobdellota archaeon. Lineage (GTDB taxonomy): Archaea > Nanobdellota > Nanobdellia > Woesearchaeales > GW2011-AR4. The sequence continues at coordinate 7,068 of JBBSVT010000042.1, read as the reverse complement.
GTGATGTCTCTTCCTTGCTCACTTTTATCACGCCGAGTTTGCCCCTTTCATTTAGTATAACCCTAAAACAGTTATCTGTTGCAAGTTCTATTGTGTCAAAAATACCAACACAAAAACTGGGATCCCTCCTTATTTTGCCGTCAATTTTTATTTCGTTGAAATTCAATAATTTTTTAACTTCTCGAGCTGTATTAGCCCCAACTAAAACTTGCCGGAGTAATAAGTTCAGAGGCATTCCTGTGTTCAAACCATACGGACCTGCTGCTGGTTTCGCTATAAATGTTAGTCCTTTTCTTTTTACGTGCCAAGTTTTGGGCGACGCCAATATTTTTAAATGATTCTTTCCCATTTTATTTAATCCCAAAAAATTTCTGTCTTGATTTATCCTCTAAATTTAATTCTGTAATCATCAAATTTGAAGGGTGCATACCCACTAATTTTTTTGCACCATCTCTTTTTTTTATTTCTATTCCTTCAACAAACACTTTTATTCTTTTCAGAATTATTTTCTCCACCCTTCCTTCAAGTTTTCTAAATTGTCCTCGCATTACTTTTACTTTATCTCCTTTTCTTAATCCAACGTTTCTCTTATGATACTTCTTTCTTAATTCTTTTGATAAGTGTGAATGCACAAGTTTTTGCTTGATGTGCAGCATGGAATTTGATCTGTATTTTCTTTGCTTTCCGGGTTTCTTACTGCCTTTCCACGTTGTCGAAAAATGTTTCATTTTAATCGTCTACACAACCACACTAGCTATTTTTGCTATGCCCGGCCAGCGTTCGCATGCTTCTTTTGCGATCGCTCCTTTGAATATTGTGCCCTTGGGATTACCTTTGTCATCTTTCAATATAATAGCTGAGTTGTCCTCAAATTTGATCCTGATTCCGTCAGCTCTCCTGTATTCCTTCTTCTGCCTTACTATAACTGCAAATACTACTTGCTTTCTCATATCTGGTCTGCCGGTTTGTACAGATGCCATCACAAGGTCACCTACTCCGCAACTAGGGATTCTGCCTTTAACTGTCTTTAACCCCATAACTGTAAATATTTTTATTATTTTTGCTCCGGAATTATCACAAGTTTCCATTCTGCAGCCGACAGGGATTGCTTTTGTAACATGGGCTTTTAGCGGTTGCACTTACATCCCCCCTACAGTTTGAATTTCTTCTTTCTTGTCTATACTTACCATTGCGGATTGTCTTGCTTCCATTTTTGCTTTAAAGCCCTTTGCTACTCCCAACTTTTTGACAATAACAAAATTTTTTGTCTTGCTCAAAGGCCTGCATTCCATAATTAATACAATATCACCATTTTTCGCATTAATGCAGTCCGGGTTATGCACTTTTAATTTTGTTCTTCTTTTTTCATATCTTTCAAATTTCTGCAAAAAATACAACCTCCCAAATTCGATTACTGCTGTTTTTCTCATATCTGTTGAAACAACAGTCCCATCAAATCTCCTCCCCCTCACACTTAAGTTTCCGTGGATTGGGCATTTAATGTCGCTGCATTTTTGATTTGATGTTTTTGTGCCCATTTCAGTATTATCTGACGATTTTTTAGCCATCTTGACATTTATTTCCTAAATTTATCTCAATTCTACACTACTGGGTGCAAACCCATAATCAACCAAAATTCTTTTTGTTTTCTGCCTGTGTTCACCTTGTAGTTCTATTTTGCCTTCTTTGATAGTGCCGCCGCATGCGAGTTCTGACTTGAGTCTTTTTGCTAAATCCTTTAGCTCTATTTCTCTTTGGTTAATTCCCTCAACAATAGTATAGTTCTTGTTAAATTTTTTTTTCTCAATATAAACAAAAATTTTCTGGCTTTCTTTGGCTATTGTCTCGCAAACACATAGCTCCTTAACCAATCCACACATCGGGCATACTTCGTTCATTCCTTTTTAGTTCCTCCATTGTCTTTGTGTATGTTTTCGCTATTTAAAGTCAATATTTTTGCAATTGTCCTTTTTAATTCTTTTACCCTATTTGGGTTTTTAAGTGCCGTTCCTACTGCGACCTGTGAATTTAATTTCATTAACTCTTTTTTTAATTCTATTATTTTATTTCTCAGGTCCGGTTTGCTCATCAGTTTTAGTTCTTTCGCTTTCATCTTTTTTCCTGTTTTTTTTCTTCGGAATTGCTATCTTGATCTCATCCTTTGCTATTATTTTTTTTTCGTTTTCTATTTTCTCATCGTTTTTTATTTCCTTTTCCTCCACTAATTCTATGTCATCCGGTAGATGAATGTCGGGGGGCATTATTCGAACTTTAACCCCTATAACGCCTGTTTTTAATTGGGCCTGAGAGTCGGCTTTCCTGACACCTTCAGCCACTTCCCCGCATTTTTTTAAATATCCTGAGTAAAAACGCCATGATTTAGCTCTCGCACTTGGGACCTTGCCACTCACAACAATCTCAATTCCTAGGGCTCCAGACCGCATAACGTCTCCCATTATCTTGTGGCCTATGGCCTTAAATTTTTCGGAGCCAAATTTTTCAAGCGCATCAACAATTTTTTCTGCCACTACATGGGCATCCAAGTTTGGGGTATCCACTTCGCTTATCTCAATTTGCGGGTTGTCTAAGTCAAACCTTTTCTTCAAAGTCTTTGTAAGTTGTTTTATGTTTTGGCCTTTTTTCCCCACTATGAGCCCCGGTCTTGAAGCAAATATTATTATTTTTTCTCCTAATGGAGTCTTAATCATCTTAGTATGACTATGCCCGACATTTTTTAAATTCTGCGTGATATACTCCTGTATCTGAAATTCTTTTATTCTCTGTGCTACAAATTTTCTTTCAATCATTTTTTGATTTTTCTTTAACGATAATCTCAATATTTGTCCTTTTCATTTTCCTTCGTGATTTTCTGCCGTAATGCCATGCTTTGCCTGCTTTGTTTGCGCTAATGTGGGTGATTTCCAGATTTGAGGTGTTTAACCCCTTAAATTGGGCATTCGCTTCAACGCTGTCAATCAATCTTATGAATTCTTGTGACGCTTTTTTAGGGTATCTCGCTGGCCCTATCTTTTTTTTATGGCCCAAATCGAAGTTGTATCTTTTGAAAGGAACAGCTTTTTTTTCGTTAATAACCTCTTGCAAAATTTTTTTCGCATTACTCATGCTTCTGTTTTTTATAAATCTGCATATTTCAACACTTTGCTTAAAGGAAATGGGAAGATTCATTCCATTAGCTCTTGCCATACTTTCCTGATTGTAATTCTTAAGAGGGCCTTTCATTTTACTTAACTGACAAACTTGCACTTGATCTTGTGGCCCCTATTCCAGGTGCGCTATGCATTACTTTTTTCCTTGTCAGCGCAAATTCACCAAGATAGTGGCCAATCATGTCATGCTCTATTGTAACAGGAACAAATTCTCTGCCCTGATGCACTTTTATAGTTTTTCCGATCATTTCTGGCAAAATTATCATATCCCTGCAGTGAGTTTCTATATTTTTTCCATTTGCCCTCAACTTTCTAAGCAGAATTTGCTGTTGGTTCGTGAATCCTCTTTTTATATTTCTTCTCTGCCTTGCTGTCAATAATTGCGCCAGTTCGGTCGAACTAATCTTTTTTAATTCATCTTCCTTCTTCCCTTTGAAAATATATTCTTTCTTTATCATTTTTTATCTCTTATGCCTACCTGTCCTTTTTGGGGCTATCTTGCCTACTTTTCGCCCTGGCGGTGCATTTCTTGAAGACTGTGTTGGAATTCCTTTTGAGTGTGAGCTGGATCCTCCAAATGGGTGGTTCACAGAATTCATCGATGTTCCGCTTACTTTCGGCCATAACTTATTTTTTGCTCTCATTGCATAAAAATGTTTTCCTGCTTTCAAAAACGGCTTCTCTGTTCTGCCTGAACCTCCGACAATTCCTACTGCTGCTCTGCATTCAGGTAAAAAGCTTCTTCTTTTACTGGATGGAAGTTCTACTACGATGCTCCCTTCCATTTTTACAATAATTTTTGCGAAGGCTCCGCTTGCCCTCACAAATTTACCCCCATCACCAGGATTTGCCTCTATGTTGTAAATTGATGTCCCCTCCGGGATGCTTCTTAAAGGGAGGATATTCCCTGTCTTCAATTCTACATTTTCACCTATCTCTATTTCATCCCCTACCCTTATTCCCATAGGCGCCTGCAAGAGCCCCCTCTCACCATTGCTGTATTTTAATTCCATTAATGGTGCGCTATGCCCGCTGCTGTGTATGATATCTGTGATAATGGTGTTGATCACTTTGCCTTCTTCAAATCTTGTAAACCTTGCCTTCCCTTCATATCTAAAGCTTGGTGCCCTGTATCTTGGGCTCCCCTTTCCTCTCTTCTGCTGAATTAAATTTTTACCCATTTTAAATCAATCCGATTTGTGTTGCAATGTCGATTGCTGGATTCTTTGTGGAAAACTTTACATACGCTCTTTTTTCGTTGTCTGGGGTTACAAATATATTAACCTTCTCAACCTCTACTTTAAATATTTCCGCAATAGCTTTCTTTATCTCTTTTTTTGATGCTTTTTTGTTTACCACAAAAATAAGTTTATTTTCCGTTTCCATTAGCCTTATCGATTTTTCAGTTGATAAGGGATATTTTACGACATCGTAAGGGTCCATTTTAATTGAATAGATGCTCTTTTTCCAAAGTGAGGATAGCTGCGCTAGTCCACAAAGTGAGTCTTCCTGCCTTTGCGCCCGGTGCAAGCAATTCCGTGTTTAGACTCCTAACCTCAACAATGTCAATTCCAGGTATATTTGCCACTGCCTTGCCTAATTTGCCTGTTTTGGATACAACTACCAAAATGCCTTTCTTTTTCTTGTATTTCCTCCCTCTTAGTTTGCCTTTTCCAGCCCTAAGTTTTTTTTCTTGAGACCTTGACATCTCTAGCTCTAGGCCCAATTTCTTAAACGCGTTTATGGCTTCTTTTGTTTTATCTATAAGTTCAAATTTATCATCCAACGCAAATGGGTAATTTTCGGGTGTTAAATGCCCCCTATCAACTACCAATTCTTTGGTGATTGTGGCAGCAATTGCGCTTCTTATAGCTTTTGTCCTCTCTTTTTCATTTATTTTTTGCCACCATATTTTTTGCGATTTTGGTGGATGGGCTCTTCTTCCACCAACAGTACCTGGTGCGAATGCTCCAACCCAATTCATTCTTGTGCCTCTTCGTGTCAAGATTTTTCTTGGGACTCTTGAAATACCATATCCATACGATCCCCTATAGTCTCTTCTTCTTCTAGACAGTTTAGCTGATGCCCTTTTTCCTGCTTCTTTGCTTGCAGCATAACCCTGCCGTTTATGGCTCTGTATTGTTAACACTGCTCTTTGGATTAAGTCGGGCCTAAACTCTTCTTCGAAATGTATTGGCAATTTAATTTCCCCTACTTTGTTGTTTGACAAGTCTAAAACGTCTAGATTCATTTTCAATTCCCCTGTTTTGATTCTGTGCTTACATACACTATTGGGGGTGCTTCTGTAAGATATTGTTTTGGCCTAATAGCATCAGTTAATCTAATTAACCTTTTTTGTGCTCCGGCTACAGAACCTTTAACCAGAATGTGTGTATTTTTTACAATACCATAATTTAAGAATCCACCCTTCACATTGATTTCGTTGGAATTGCTCCCTATTTTAATAAGCTGTTTGTTGTATTCCGTTCTCAAGTAGTTTCCTGTTTTGCCGGCATGTGCAACTCTCCACATAATATGCCCTTGTGCATTCCATGCCCCCAAAGATCCTGGGTTTCTCCTGCTCTTCTCTGATTTATGATGTCTTAGTTGTACTCCAAATCTTCTGACTGGGCCTTGAAATCCTTTTCCTTTTGTCAGTGAGTGTATATCTAACAGCTGCCCTTCTTTAAAAGCTTCGCTTACGTTTATCTCCTTGCCTAGTTTTTCTTTTGCATAAGCTAACTGCTGCTCTTTGTTGCCACCTATGCCAATTTCAAATATTTCTGGTTTCTTTTTGCCTATGCCCGTTAGTTTTGGCTGCGTATAACATAATAACCTTATTAAATCAAATTCTCTTGTTTCTTCTTTCTTTTTCTTTATTGTTGTTATCTTTCTTTGGAGCTCTTTATCAAGAATATCAGAAAATAATTGATCGTTAAGTTTTAAACCGTTTTGGGTGTTTTTGTAAAATCGAATAGCAGCAGTTTTGAGCGGTGGACACTCGACAATTGTTGCTGGGCAGAAAATTTCCGTTCCTTTTGTCAAAGAATGTGGCCTGTTATCGGTAATTAGTAAATGCGTCATTCCAACTTTGTAACCGGCAAAACCCAATGGTTTCGCTTCTTTGCATGTTGGCCAATTCCTTATCCTAGAGTAGATGTATCTACTTGTGACTCTTGGCCAAAACTGCATACTGCCTGCTCTTGGTTTTCTTACTCTTGACATTTGTTTGCTGGTACCACCTCAGACTGGTGTGCCTAAGTGCATTTCTTTTAAAACAAGCCTTTTGTTGATGACCTTTTGTAGAAAGCAGGTTAAATAACTGCACCGAAAAGGCAATCTTTTCAGGCTTTTGTTTTTATTGATCAATGTCTGAACCTAATTAAAAATTAGATAAAGGTAAGTTATTTATAAAGGTTATGGTGGTTTTTTGCTTCCCCTGTATGTTGTCTTAAGAGATTAAGAAATCAGATAAATTATGAAGATAGTTCCTTTGAATGATTTCCTTAACAAACATTTTCTAAGTCCTTGGCCAGCGGAGCATTTACCCATATCCCAGCATCGTATGTTGGGTGTGCATCGGTGTCGCCTAAGGTCATAAAGAACACTTCCTTACTATCAACAATGCAAAACCTTGCTTTATTATTGGTGTGTTTCACTTCTGCAAATTGTTCTATTTCATAAACATATTTTTCTGTTTGTTTATTTATTTGTGTTAGAATTTTGATATTTATATTTTTATGTTTAAGTCTTTTGAATAAGGAGTTAAATCTTTTGGTAAGATTGATAAACTCGTTTTGTGTTGCAAAAATTAATACTTTGTTTTTTGCCTTGAGTAATAAGTACTCCAAATGGTTGTACAGGTTATGCCTGCCTCTTAAAGAGCCGCTTAAATCAGCTG
>JBBSVT010000041.1:0-26919 GCA_038046685.1 Nanobdellota archaeon | reverse complement strand
TACTACTACTATTTGCTTTTTTTGAAAAAATCTGCACAACTCCAGTGAATATTTAGTTTATCGTATATATCCTCCCTTGCCAGCTGCTTAAAATCGCCAACTTTTAAATTCCCCAATTGCAAACCGCCAATAGAAACCCTTTTCAAATAAGCAACTTTATTGCCTATTGCATCAAACATTCTTCTAATCTGCCTTTTCTTGCCTTCTGTTACGGATACATAAATTTCTTTCTCACTCTTTGCGTTAATCTTGCATTTTTTTGTCTTATATTTGCCTTCATCTGTTTCAATGACTACTCCTTTTTCAAGCGATTTTACGCTTACATGATTAATTGGTTTTTCAAGAGTAGCGTAATATCTCTTTGATATCTCGTTTTTAGAATCCATGATGATGTTGGACAATTTGCCGTCGTTTGTAATCACCATCAATCCTTCTGTGTTCTTATCGAGCCTTCCGACTGCAAATAGTGACTGAATTTCTTCTTTTGAAAGACTTAGTTTATTTAATAATTCATAAATCGTTTTCTCATTTTCGGCCTTTTGGGACAAATATCCTGCAGGCTTGTTCATGAGAAAATAAAGCATTGGCACTTTTTTGATTTTTTCATTGTCAAATTTGACCAATGACTTTTTTGGGTTAAAAAAATAATTTGGATTCGTTATAGTTTTGTTGTCAATTATTACTTTTCCATTCCTGACTAATTGGACGCAATCATGTACCTTCTCAAACTTTCCGCTTCTCATAAGAAACTGCCTTAAAGATACCTTTTTTGACATAAAAAGAATTATCTTTTTTCTAATATTTGAATGTTTCCTTTTAATTCAATAAAAGTTACTTGGTCGCCTTCATTTAGTTCATTGAGCAAATCACCTGAAGCAATCGCATCATGGGTTTCATAGCTCGTCATGTCCATTATTTGCATTCTGTTATTAACTTTAGAAATAATTTGCCCCAGCTTTTTTACTATATCAATAAGCTCAACCTTGTCTTCATGCCTGAGCGTGATTGTTCTTTCTCCCCTATCCTGCAATCCCTGAAAGAAAATCTTCAATTTACTATGGGAGTGGGTCCCATATGCCACCAATTCCTTTCTTAGAACCCTGACAGGCTCATTGTTGTAGATAAAATAATTTCCTCGTTCCAGTTCTGAGGCGGTTGGCATTTTTAAATTGGTTTGATTTGTTTGAACATAAAATAATAAAATCCAAAAAACGAAATAAAACTTATTCCAAATATAATCCCTTTTGTTGTTATGCTCATAGTGAATGATTCAAATAAGGAGGTAACTAATAAATCACCCAATACTCCGCCCCCATTCCAGCTAGAATGCCAGCAAAAAATAGATTTTTTTCTTTTTTTGTTAATTTTCTCTTTGTCATTTAATTAAAAAATACGCCGCGGGGGAGACTTTCAACAACGGGGGACTTTTGCATTAGCAAAATGTCGCCCAAAGTGTCAACGAATTTACGTCGTTGTTTTGAACTCCCGTGTCCTTGCGGACAGTGGATCTTTGAAGCCATTGTTCAAGGTATAGCCCTTAGCAATCATACGGTTCTTTTGGAATCACCGCAATGGCCGGGCTATGCGACCGCGGCATACTATAATGGGGATTATGCATCTTTATAAAATTTGTTGATTTGGTTATTTGAAAACAGATTGATTTCTTATCGCTTACTTATAATAATTGTTCCCAAATATTTGAATTTTTAAATAACAAAACTTATAAATCGGTATAAGAATTTGCAACAAAATGAAAAAACTGGCGATACTTTTAATTTCGTTAATTGTTATTCCCTCCGTTATTGCAGACTGGTTCTACAACAGCCAAAGTATCATTACAAATATTGACATCTCTTCCTATGCTGAAGCTGTTCCAACAACGCCAAGCGGGTACATTGATACAGTAACTATTAACCTAACTTTCTTTCCAAAACAAACAAATGCACAGGAATTACTGAAATTTTATACTGATCCATTGGCTGAGGTTTTAGGCGATACATTAAAATTCACATGGAACAGGCCTGAAACCAAGATAGATTTCAGGATAAATGCTGAAGTCAAAACTCATAATTTACTGACAGAAATAAAACGGAAAATAAATTTTCCAATTCAAGATTTGCCTAAAGAGGTTGTTGCCTATACAAGGCCAAGCGAAACAATTGATTCGGATAATGAAGAGATTACCAGAATTGGCTCCGAACTTGCCAAGGGCGAAGATGACTTATATATAGTTGTCTTTAAAATCGCTGACTGGACTAAGAACAATATAGAGTATAATTTAAGCACATTGACATCTGAAGTAAGCCAAAAAGCCTCGTGGGTTTTGCAGAATAAGCAGGGTGTTTGCGATGAATTAACCTCTTTATTCATAGCTTTATTAAGGGCAATTGGCATCCCTGCAAGATTTGTTTCTGGTTTAGCCTATACTGAGTCAAGTCTATTCCCGGAAAAATGGGGCGCTCATGGATGGGCTGAAGTTTACTTTCCCAACTATGGATGGGTGCCTTTTGACGTCACTTATGGCCAGTTTGGCTGGATTGATCCAACACATATAAAATTCAAGGAATCTATGGATTCGGATGAGCCCTCTACTTATTATAATTGGCTTGGCAGGAATACCGATTTAAAAACAAGAAAGCTTGAAATAAAGGCTGAATTAATGGATAAAATTGGGGAATATAAAGTGCCATTGAATATTGAGGCGTCTACTTTGAAAAAAGCCATCGGTTTTGGCTCATACAATTTGCTGACAGCAACAATAGAAAATCCAAATGACTTCTATTACGCGACTGAGCTTTTTTTAAGCAGGCCAAAAGAAGTTAAGATAATCGGCAATGAGTTAAAAAACATCTTATTGCTGCCCAAAGAAAAAAAGAAATTATTTTGGATATTAAAATTGGATGATAATTTGGACAGCAGGTATACTTACACATTTCCATTGAGCGCAAGCACATTGAACAAAATTTCTTCGGAAGCAAGCTTTACATCCAGCATTAGGGAGAAATCTGTTTCCTTTGAAGAAGTCAAGAAAATAGCAGAATTGTTGGAGGAAGAGAAAGAAAAGAGATATTCTGGGAATGTAGATTTAGATTGCAAAGTTCCAAAGAGCGAGTTTTATGAATATGAAAACCTTTCAGTTTATTGCAATGCAAAAAATACCGGCAATGTTTTTTTAGAAGATGCTGAAATTTGTTTTGAAGGCACTTGCAGGAAAGTAAGCATTGGGATATCGCAGACAAAAAACGCAACATTTGAAATAAACTATTCGGCTATTGGATTTAGAGAGAGCCAAGTCACGCTGAAAAATGAATTGGTTTCAAAGAGATCCCAGATAACATTTACGGTTAATGACGCGCCAAAAATCGAAATCGAAAAGGTTGAATTTCCAGGAAATGTTTCATATGGGGACACTTTCAACATTATATTTACACTCGCAAAAAAATCTATTTCAAATCCAATTAAGGTTGAAATTACTTTTGCAAAAAACGGAATTGAAAAGGTATGGCACATTAATGAAATGGCAGAGAATAAGAAGTTTATATTAAATCTGGAAGCAAATCAGCTAAATCATGGAAAAAATGATTATAAGGCCAATGTAGATTATTTTGATGCTTTGAATAGAAAATATAACTCAAATAAAGAATTTTCAATAAACTTGACAAATGTCACATTATGGCAAAGATTTTTTTTGTGGATTAATGGCGTTGAAAGCATAACTCTGCAGATAGTAGCAATAACCACCTTAGTTATTGGAATTGTGTTTGCAGGATTAATAATATGGATTCGGAGAAAGAGCAAAGACTAAAGCTCATTGCTGCAGATGCAAGCTGGTTTAGAAATGGGCAACTTATGCACAAATATGATTGCCATAATTTTCAATATTATAAATAATTAAAAATCTAAAATTATAATAAATTTTCTATATAGAAAATTAATAAAAAACAAACTTTTTTAAAGAAACTTCAATTCTTAATTTCCTATGGAGCCAGTTAATACCCAGCTGATTGAAAAAATTGTGCCGGATACCTCTGTTATAATTGAAGGGCTATTGTCAGAGAAAGTAAAAAATAGCAGTATAAAACCTAAAGAAATCATAATACATGAAGCAGTTATTGCTGAGCTTGAGCATCAGGCTAATTTAGGCAAGGCAATCGGATTTCTTGGATTGGACGAAATAAAGAGAATAAAAAAACTTTCATTAGAAATGGAGTTCCAGTTCTCATTTAAAGGCTCGAGGCCTAAAGCAGCTGAGATAAGACATGCTTCCCTAGGGGAAATTGATTCCTTGATTAGGCAGCTTGCATATGATGAAGACGCAACCTTGATAACCTCAGATAAAGTTCAAAGTGAAGTCGCGTTAGCGAAAGGAATGAAAACTGTTTATTATAGAAGACCTGAAAAGGGTTTGAAAAAGATTAAACTTGAGAAATTTTTTGACGAAACAACTATGAGTGTACACTTAAGAGAAAATGTGCCGCCATTCGCAAAAAAAGGCATACCTGGCAACTGGCAATTCAATCAGCTAAGAAAGGCAATATTAAGACAAGAAGAAATCCAAGAGTTATCCAGAGAGATAATTGAGGATGCAAAGCTAAGAAGGGACGGATTTATCGAAATTGAAAGAACTGGATCTACCATCGTGCAGCTTGGCAGCTATAGAATTGTAATAACAAGGCCGCCATTTTCAGACGGATGGGAAATTACAGCAGTGAGGCCTGTCAGGAGGCTAGGCTTAAGCGACTACAAGCTTAGCGATAAGCTGATGAAACGAATTGCAGAGCAGGCAGAAGGCATTCTTGTCGCTGGCGCTCCTGGAATGGGCAAAACTACATTTTCACAAGGCTTAGCCGAGCATTATGCCTCGCAAAATAAAATTGTAAAAACAGTGGAAGCTCCTCGCGACTTGGTTTTGCCGGAAAATATAACTCAATATGCTATCTCTTATGGTGATGCGCAGGAAATTCATGACATTTTGCTGCTGTCAAGGCCAGATTATACAATATTCGATGAGATGAGGAACACAGACGATTTCAAGCTATTCGCTGATTTAAGACTGGCGGGAGTAGGCATGGTGGGAGTTGTTCATGCAACATCTCCTGTTGATGCCATTCAAAGATTTATTGGCAGGGTTGAGATGGGGGTAATTCCGCAAGTAATTGATACTGTTATTTTCATAAAAAACGGGTACGTTAATAAGGTCTTGTCATTGAAGATGACAGTCAAAGTTCCATCTGGAATGACAGAAGCAGATTTGGCAAGGCCTGTTGTTGTAGTCAATGACTTTGAAACAGGAAAGCTTGAGTATGAAATTTATAGCTATGGCGAGCAAACTGTTGTTATTCCTGTGCAGGAAGGCAAGGAAAAGAAAAGCGGCACTCATAAGCTTGCAGAATCAACTATAATGCAGGAATTCTTGAGATACTCAAGAAATGTGGAAGTTGAGGTTCTTTCTGACAACAAATGTGTTGTTTATGTGCCAAATGCAGATATAGCAAGGATTATTGGGAAGCAGGGCACAAATATCACAAGGCTTGAGGAAAGGCTTGGGATTGGCATTGACGTCAAAAGCATAGAAGAAAAGTATGAAGTGAAGGGCATAGAAGAAAAGTATGAAGTGAAGGGCGCTGCAAAGGAGCAAAAAGAAATTCCATTTGAGATTTCTCATAAAAAGAACCAATTATTATTTGAGCTTGGAATTGAGATGCAGAACAAAGATGTGGATATTTATGTTAACGACGAATTTATTTTAAGCGCAAAAGCCGGAAAAACCGGAGTTATAAAAATAAGGAAAAGCAACAATATTGGCAGAAAATTGATGGAAGCTATGAATAGGAAAGAGAAGCTAAGGATGGTGGTTTGAATTGTAGACTAGGAGGTAGAATTGTAATTGGCTTGATATCTAATACATTACTAAGACTTTTTATACCTCCATTTGTGATGCCAGATTTATATCCGGTTTCTGTCAAATAAGACATAATCCTTTCAACTAGAAATATGTTTTGTAATGGGTCACCTGCCATGGATACTTCTCTCCATGTATCTTTGTCCCTATTTGTTCCCATGACTAGATGAACAGTTGAACTATCGGGTTCACTATCTGAATAAGATGCGATAAAAATAGGGCCATCATGAGAGTTTAAGGTATTCAAGCTCCTAAAGTTTGCATCAAATGTTACATCAGCATCAATTTTATTTCTACGAAGGAGATGGTCTGTTACGATGCCGCCACTTAGTAAGTAAGCCACGAATGCCTGTTCGGGTGAATTGTACTTTATCGCTGGTGGATATAATTCTGAAACAGGAGCATTTGCTAAAGTCACTGCTCCTTCTTTGCCTCCTAAATCGAGAAATCCAACCAAGTATTGTTCTTTGAAATCACCAAAATAGGCAAATCGTTTTCTTTTTTGAGGTACATCCCTAAAGCGCCCAAATTCCGTGTATTGTTGACCATACTGTTCTATGAATTTCTTTAAGGCAACTTCACGGCTAAAACCACCATGCAAAGCAAGAAAAACATTCTGAGTCAATTTGTCCAAAGATTGTTCATCAGGCCTTTGAAGAGCATGTACATCAGCCAATTCTGGAAGTGTTGCTGTATTAATGCAAATCACCCCAACCAAACTTTATTTCAAGAAGTCTATATGCATTCTTATACTTACCAAAAACATTAAAGTTCCTCCACTTAAATTGGCACATCTTCTTTTTACCAACTCTATGCATTAGTACACCCCTTATCCTCAAACTTTAGTGCCCTTGTTTTTGTATCTGCATTACTTATTAAGATACTTCTATTTATACTTTTCGCTTCAGAAAGTTTTTTATAGATTTTAGTAAACTTAAAAGTAACAAGAGGGGAATATAGCGATTAATTGTTAAATTAAAAACTCAATAACGAATTGAACATTAAAAATTTCACAATAAAATGCTAGACATAAAATTCATCCGCGAGAATCCAGAAGTCGTAAGAAAAGACTTGCAAAAGAGAAATGAAAAAGAAAAACTAGAATGGCTAGATGATTTGCTAAAATGCGACGCAGAGTACAGAAAATTATTGCAGGAAAATCAAAAGCTAAGGCAAAGAAGGAATGAAATAACAGACGAGGTAAATAAGCTAAAGAAACAATGCAAAGACATAAAAGAAAAAATACAGGAAGCTAAAGAATTGCCTGACAAGATAAAGCGCAGCGATGAAAGAATTGAGGAATTAAAGAATAAAATTGAATATTACTTGATGAGATTGCCAAATATATTGCATGAATCTGTTCCAGTTGGAAAGGATAGCAACGATAATGCTGTTGTAAGAACATGGGGAGAAAAACCAAAATTCAATTTTGAGCTAAAGCCTCATGGAGAACTATTGCAAGAACTTGGATTTGCTAATTTTGAAAAGGCTGCTGAAGTTTCTGGGCATGGATTTTATTACTTGATGGGCGAGATTGCACGGCTCGAGCTTGCTTTGGTCAACTTTGCTGTCGATTTTCTAACTAAGAAAAGCTACACTTTAGTAGAGCCTCCTTTAATGCTGAGAAGAAAGCCGTATGAAGGGGTTACTGATTTGAAGGATTTTGAGACAATGATGTATAAAATTGAGGATGAAGACTTGTTGTTGATAGCAACGTCAGAGCATCCAATTGCAGCCTTGTTAATGAATGAAACCTATGATGAGAAACAGCTGCCTTTGAAATTTATTGGGCTAAGCCCGTGCTTCAGGAAAGAGCTTGGAAGCCACAGCATCGATACAAAAGGGCTTTTTAGGGTGCATCATTTCAATAAAATTGAGCAGTTTATTTTCTGCAAGCCAGGAGATTCATGGAAATTTCATGAGGAGCTGTTGAAAAATGGAGAAGAGATATTTCAGAAATTAAAGATACCTTACAGGGTTGTAAATATTTGCACAGGCGATATCGGAACAGTTGCCTCAAAAAAATATGATATAGAGGCATGGTTTCCGAGAGAAAATCTGTATAGGGAAGTCATAAGCTGCTCAAACTGCACTTCTTATCAAGCAACAAGGCTTAACATTAAATACAAGAAAGGAGAAGAAAAAGAATTTGTGCATACCTTAAACAGCACAGCAGTTGCAACAGGAAGAGCATTAAGGGCAATTGTCGAGAACTGCCAGCAAAAAGACGGCTCAATTAAAGTGCCAACGGTATTGCAGAAATATATGGGGAAGAAAGTGATTGGGAAGAAATAGTAAAATTATAAACTAAAAACAATTGAATAAAAATGGCAGTAAGTAATGGTATGTTGATTTTATCATCTTTATTATTTTTAAGCTTATTAATTTGAAAGGAGCATAAACTGTGGCAGAACCAGGTTTATTAATTTACAGCAGTGTCGTATTACTTGTAGGAATTTATCTGTTCTTCAAAGGCTTTAAATGGCTGAATGAAAAACGCCTAATAGAGAATCTTCCAACTTCAAAGATAAGGTCATTAGCAATGGGTTTAGTTGAGGTCTATGGAAAGGTTGTTCCTGCGAAAAATCATCTTTTACAAAGTCCTTTCCTTAATGAAAAGTGCGTTTATTACAAGTATACAATTGAAGAATACAGAAGATCAGGCAAACACGGAAGATGGAGATTAATTGACGATGGAGAAAAAGGCCGCTATTTCTACTTAAAGGATGACTCTGGATTTGTTTTAATTGATTTACAAGGAGCCAAAATAGACATCCCAAGAGATTTTGAGTCTGACTCAGGATTTGGAGTGGATCCTCCGACAGCTGTTAAGCACTTTCTTAAAGCAAGAAATTTGGGCTTTGAGGGTTTTTTTGGCATTAATAAAACAATGCGTTTCTCGGAATATCTAATAGCACCAAATGACAAACTTTACATCATAGGAACTGCAGGCGACAATCCCTTTATAGACGAGGCGCTTGCCAAAAAAGGCGCTGAAGATGTTATGGTTCAGAAAGGAGCAGAAAACAAGCATTTTTATATTTCAGACAAAAATGAGAGAGAAATACTAAAAAGCTTAAAATGGAAAGCTTTTGGCGGAATATTTGGAGGCAGTGCATTAATTGTTGGATGCTTGGCACTAATACTTTTATTTTTTGAAATAATTTAGGGGGTGTTTAAATGGCAGTTGGAACATCTGTTATTATCTGGACGATAGTTGCATTGGCTTTAACAGCTCTTATTGGTTATATAATTGCCATATTTAACGGACTAATTCAATTGAAGAACAACATCAAAAAGGCCTGGTCAAATATTGATGTATTGCTGAAGCAAAGGACAGATGAGCTGCCAAATCTTGTAAATGCTGTCAAGGGTTATATGAAGCATGAAAAAGAGGTGTTGAATGAAATTACAAAAGCTAGAACAGCAATATTAAATGCAAAAACAATGTCGGAAAAGGCTAAAGCTGATAATATTATTACTAATGCCTTAAAAACTATATTTGCAGTTGCTGAGAATTATCCAAAGCTTAGGGCAAATGAGAATTTCATGCAATTGCAGGAAAGGATAACTGGTTTAGAAAATGAAATTGCAGACAGAAGAGAATTCTACAACGACAGCGTTACTGCATACAATATTCGCATTCAATCTATTCCAGACATAATGGTTGCAAAGATGATGAGCTATAAGGCAGAAGAGCTATTCAAAGCTGGTGAAGAAGAAAAAAATAAGGTAGATGTGCAAATCTGAATTCAAATTTTGACCCCACATCTAATAAATTTGTATACAACCAATAGCAAAACATTTATATACCATTTTTGTATTGGTAAGCAATATGCCGAAAAAATTTACCGTAATCATAGAGAAAGGAGAAGATGGCTATTTGATATCAGATGTAGTTGAACTGCCAGGCTGCCATACGCAAGCCAAGACTCTTGATGAATTGCTCAAAAGGACAAAAGAGGCGATTTCGCTATACCTTAAATCAACCAAAGACAAGGATATCTATTCTGAATTTGTAGGTGTGCAGCAAGTAGAGGTGTAGGCTGATGCCTAAACTGCTTTTATTGACAGCAAAAGAATTAGCTAAAGTTCTTGGAAAACTCGGATTTGAATTCAAAAGACAGGAAGGAAGCCACATGTTTTTTGAGCACCAAGATGGACGAACAACGATTATCCCAAATCATCCTGGAGAAGACATAGACAGAGGACTGCTTAATAAGATAATAAAGCATGACTTGAAAATAACGAGGGAAGAATTTTCAGCAGAGCTATAATATGGCAAAAATCCATGGACTGGTTTACATCGCAGTTGGAGCTTTTGTTTCTATCGCTTCATGGAAAATGAATTATGAGAAACTAATTTTTTTCTTTTATGCCGGGTTGATTTTTATCTTTGTAGGTATTGTCAAACTGTTTATTGGTTTAATGAAGAACAAAAATATAGAGCAAAAAACATCCCAAGCGATCCATTATTCAGGTAAACGTGGATTACCCCCTATATCTCATCACCATAAAAATGTCAAATATTGCTTGAGATGCGGCAACTCTGCCAGGCTTTATGATAAATTTTGCGGCAGATGCGGCGCAAAACTTCAATGAAAATTTGACATAGCAAATTATTGAATCCTGATTGAAAATTTATTGGAGATTTTAGGCTAAACCGAAAAGGATTCAAAACCTTTAAATATATTAGGTACTAACTTAAGCCTAGGTGTGCAAATGAGCGATAAATTTCTTCCTTTGGCTGCAATGGAAAAGCTGCTAAAGAAAGGCGGCGCGGAAAGAGTATCTGACAAAGCAAAAGTGGCTTTGAAGAACGCAATTGAGGAAATAGCATTTGAGATTGCTGTCAAATCAATTAAATTGGCTGTTCATGCTGGAAGAAAAACGGTAAAGGCTGAAGATATTAAGCTTGCTGTGAAGGAATAAATATAATTCTAAATCAAGCACAATCTTTATAAATTGCTTGTCTTATCCGATAAATCTTAATCTAAAACGGTGATTTAATGACTACTAAGATGGTTACTGCCAATAATGTGCAGAAAGGCAGTTCCATAGTTTTGGAAGGCGCTGCATGCAGGGTTGTAGATGTTGAGATTTCAAAGCCAGGTAAGCACGGCCACTCAAAAGTGAGAATTTCAGCCGTTGGCCTAGTCGACGACAAAAAAAGAATTGTTGTGATGCCGGGCCATGACAACATAGAAGTTCCGATTATTGAGAAGCGAACAGCCCAGGTTTTGTCTGTGCAAGGCGATATCGCCAATGTGATGGACTCTGAAACTTATGAGACATTTGACCTAAAAATACCGGAAGAATTTAAGGACCAGCTTGTTGACGGGTCATCTGTGCTTTATTGGAGCGTAATGAACATCAAAATTATAAAACAAGTCAAAGGAAGTGAATAAATGGTTAAGTTTCCAGAGGCTGAAATAAGAAAGTTTAGGAATGTGTTTGTATGCAGGAAATGCAAGACCAAGCGTAAAGCTCCCAACATGAAAATTATGCAGGGCAAGGTAAGCTGCAGAAGATGCGGGAGCAAGGCCTTCAAGGCGATTAGAAAAAAGTAAAAAATGATTGATTTTGAAATATTGGCTGCTATTTTATTTTTAATTGTTATTACATTTCTGATTTCTAAGAAAAGCAAAAACTTAGAGACCAAAGAATTCCTAAGCAACCTGTTCTTTTCAATGTACAGGACAAAATGGGGATTAAAGTTAATGGATTCTGCTGCTGATAATCATAACCTTTTCAGGATTGGCGTCAGTTTGATCCTGATTTTAGTTGGAATATTTTTTAATCGTATTTTTCCCAAGGGCAGCGCAGATCTGATAATTTACCTGCTGATTATATTAAGAATTGCAATTTTTATAGCTGGCTTATTGATTTTGGTTATGCCTTTTTTGTTTAGCCGCGTTATGATAACTTTTGGTTTTATCGGGATGATACTAATAAGTTATTTGTTGATTAGCGGCGTGTTCCAGCTTTTTATAAAACCGGAGTCTGCTCCTGCAGTAGGCATTGTACTTCCTATTCCAGTTCAAGTTCCGGGGATATTCGGCGTACCATTTTCTTATTGGATAATATCAATTTTCATTATTGCTTTTGTGCATGAGTTTTCGCATGGTTCGGTTGCGAGAGTGTACAATTTGAAAATAAAATCAAGCGGCTTTGCTTTTGTTGGTGCAAATATCAAGATTACAGGATTCCTGCTTGCTGTTTTTTCGGTCATGTCCAAACTTAAAATATCAAGGTATAACTTTGGAGTTTTCTTTAGCAGCTTCAATTTTTTTAGTTTTTCGTCGCCGGATTTCTGGCTGTTAGTTGGAGTTCTTTTGATATTGCTTTCACTTGTACGCAACTTTTTGGTGCCTGTAATTCCAGCTGCTTTTGTTGAGCCGGATGAAAAGGAATTGAGAAAAAGGCCTTTCAGAGAGCAGTTGAGCGTATTCTCTGCAGGCCCTTTATCGAATATTGTTGCTGGATTTGCATTCATATTAATCTCTCTCTTTATCTTCACGCTACTGAATGGGATATTTGAGCCAAATGGCGTAAAAATCGTCAATCATATCAAAGGTAACGATATATTCCCTGCTGAAAGCTCTGGAATAAAAGTCGGGGAAATAATCCAGCAGATTGACGATAAACCTGTTTTGGATATAGACAATCTCACAAAAATTTTGAGAAACAAAAAGCCAAATGACATCATCAAGGTTAAGACTGACAAGTCCCTTTATAATGTAAAATTAGCAAAAAACCCGGAAAACGAATCCAGCGCTTTTCTTGGAGCATCCCTTAAGCAAAGCGCTAAGTTAAAATATGATATGAAGGAAAACTATGCAGATTTATTATCAAAATCATTGGTTTGGATTTTTGGATTGTTTAATATGCTGATTATCTTAAATTTCGGCATTGGACTGTTTAACTTGCTGCCGGCAGGACCGCTCGATGGCGGCAGAATGTGTCAGTTAGTTTTGCATAGAATATTCGGCAAGGATAAAGGCAATAGAATACTATATAATGCCGGGATGGTGTTTTTATTTATTTTATTCATTTATTTATTTGTGATATTTAAGAATATAGTTTTGTTCGTTTTGAAATAAGCGAGTTTTTTGATTTGATTACTGCGGCTTTTGTTTACTCTCAACATACTCTTTAACCCTGTCATTTCCAGTCGGCTTTGCGTTTGGGCCAATTGAATAATATATTTTTTCCGCTTCTGTGCCCCAAGAATAGTCGCCTTTTTCCTTCTCAATCTTATTGACTTGGAATTCCCCTAATTCAGTTCCTTTTTTAAGGTGGTAATAAATGCTTCTTAGTGTAACTTTCGGGAATATTGCGGTGTAGATTTTATAAATTTCATATCCATAAGCCCTTTTTATAAAATGAAGTATCTCGACTACATTCTGCCTGATTTCTGATTTAATCGGACGTCCTTTCTTCATAAAAAACAATAAAGATTCACTTATTTAAATACTTTTTGTTTCTATATGGAAAATAAATAATTATATAAACTACAAAGAATCCTACAGTCCAATGCCATTCAAAATAAAGGAAACAATACTCGGGATTAGCATAGCAATAATATTTGTATTCTTTGTAGCTTTTGGCATAAAGGCTTTTTACAAAGAGCCAAAAATTGAGAATTTTTGTGATAGGGGAATTTTAATTGATGTAATTGCGGATGAGCATGGCTCTTATCCATATTATCCAAGAATCAAAGAACCGACTGAAAATGTATGCGCATCGTATATTACACAATACGACAAGTTTAGGAAAGACTGTGCATCAAAAAAAGCTGATGTTGTTTTTGAATACGACAAAAATGGGTGCCAGATTGCAAAGGAATGCACTTTCTGCCAGCAGGACTACCACCATGAAAGAAATATTTACTTTAGAAATGTTTTTATTATAAGCGGAATTGTTGGGATAATTATAATAATTATTGGGGCAATCCTCAAAATAACAAGTGTTAGTGCCGGTTTATTTGGAGGTGGAGTCTTAACTATAATTTATGGTACAATGAATTATTGGAGCGAATTGGCAGATTGGGCAAGATTTATAATTCTGGGAATAGCTTTGATTGTATTAATTTATCTTGGCTATGTGGGATTTTCTATATTTAGTTTTAGGAAAAAAAGATAAATTTAAGTATGGATACAATGTGCAATTATAAAATTCGGCTAGGTTACTTTAGCGAAGCGGGAAGTGCACATGCTTTAATCAGATGAAAAATTTCAGACTGCTAGATGTGCAAGAATATTTGGATGTTAAACATTGCGGACAATGAAACAATTTATAATAGTCCTATTGATAGGAATGTCTTTTGTTAATGGTTGCATTCAACAAAGTAATGATATTGATAGAAAATTCTGCAATATTGATTATGATTGTGTACCGGCGCAATGTTGCCATTCAACTGATGTCATTAACAAAAAATACGCACCGGACTGTGCTCAAGGAGGCTGCACTGCAAGTTGTGAGAGTATACTGGATTGTGGCTGTGGTAAACCAGCATGTATAAACAATAGATGTGAAGTTCAAAAAATTAGTTCTGAAAGCTATTGCCCTTAGAAAAGTATTAAATCCTCTATCCGAATTTTGCCTAATTTTTAACGCTGTTAATATTAATTTTCTATATAGTAAATAAAATGAAATTGTCTTATTTTACTTCTTTTCTATAAAGAAATAAATTTATTTTCCTCTTTCTAATTTTCTTTCTGCCTCTAATATTTTTAAGGTTGTTTTTATCACAGTATCTGGATTAAGGGAAATGCTGTCAATACCGCATTCAACCAAAAATTTAGCAAATTCGTCATATTGACTTGGGGCCTGCCCGCATATTCCTATCTTAACTCCATATCCTTTACACTTGCGTATCACTTCGCAGATTAATTTTTTGACAGCTGGGTTCCTTTCGTCATAAAGCCGACTTACAAGTTCTGAGTCCCTGTCAAGGCCGAGGGTTAGCTGCGTTAGGTCATTGCTGCCTATGCTAAATCCATCAAAAATCTTTGCAAAATCGTCAGCCAGAATTACGTTAGAAGGAATTTCGCACATTACATAAATCTCTAATCCGTTCTTGCCTTGAATCAGTCCATGCTTCTTCATTTCAGCAACAACTAACTTTCCTTCTTCCACAGTTCTGCAAAATGGAACCATGAGCTTAATGTTTTTTAAACCCATTTCGTCTCTTGCCTTTTTCATTGCCATGCATTCCAATGCAAATGCTTCTCTATAGGAGCCCGCGTAATATCTAGAAGCTCCTCTCCATCCCAGCATTGGGTTTTCTTCTTTTGGCTCAAAATCTAATCCTCCAACAAGATTAGCGTATTCATTTGACTTGAAGTCAGACATTCTCACAATTACATCCTTAGGATAAAAAGCAGATGCAATCATTGCTACGCCCTGTGATAGCTTCTCAACAAAGAAGTCAGCCTTTTTTTTGTAAGCATAAGTTAATTGGCTAATTGCACCCTTAATCTTTTTGTCTTTAATTGCGTCAAAATGCAACAATGCCAAAGGATGCACCTTAATGTAAGAGCTTATAATAAACTCTTCCCTTGCCAAACCAACTCCATCATTTGGAATGAAAGAAAACTCAAAGGCTTGATCAGGATTGCCAACATTCATCATTATCTTTGTCTTTGGCCTTTTTAATTTTTTCAGATTAATTTTCTTGACATCAAACCTTAATTTTCCCATGTAGACCTTTCCGACTTCGCCTTCAGCGCAGCTGATTGTGACATCGATGCCATCTTGTATAAGCTCGGTGCCGTGCTCTGTTCCGACTATTGCCGGAATCCCAAGCTCTCGGGCAACAATTGCCGCATGAGCTGTTCTGCCCCCTTTATTTGTCACGATTGCAGAAGACATCTTCATTATTGGCTCCCAGTCCGGGTCTGTTTTTTCAGTTATAAGGACTTCTCCAGGCTTAAAATTCAATATGTCGCTGACATTTTTTATTACATGGGCTCTGCCGACTCCAATTTTAGTTCCGACGCTCAATCCTGTAAGAAGAACATGGCTTTTTTCCTTCAATATGTACTCTTCAAGAATGTTCACATTCTTCTGGCTCTGCACAGTTTCTGGGCGTGCCTGCACAATAAATAATTCATCTGTAACTCCGTCCTTTGCCCATTCCATGTCCATTGGCTTAAATTTTCCCGCTTTTTTTGAGTAATAATCTTCAATAATGCAAGCCCATTTGGCAAGTTTGAGGATGTCTGCATCATTCAACACAAATCTAAAGCGCTCACTGTAAGGGACATCAACATTTTCTGTTGTATGTTTCGCGCCATGCTCGCTGTAAACCATTTTTATTTTCTTGCTGCCTAGCTTTTTGCTTACAATCGGCTTGTATCCCTTCTTGAGTGTTGGCTTGAATACATAAAATTGGTCAGGATTTACAGCACCAAGCACTATGTTTTCTCCCAGGCCATACGAGCCGTTAATAAGCACTGCATCCTTAAATCCAGTTTCTGTATCAATAGAAAACATGACTCCAGAACATGCCTTGTCACTCCTCACCATTTTCTGCACTCCAACCGATAATGCAACTTTAAAGTGATCAAAATGTTTGTCAACCCTGTAAGAAATTGCCCTATTGGTAAACAGTGACGCAAAGCATTTCTTGCATGCTTCCAATAGTGCGTGCTCGCCTCTAATGTTTAAGTAAGTCTCCTGCTGGCCTGCAAAGCTCGCGTCCGGCAAATCCTCGGCTGTTGCAGAGCTTCTAACTGCAACATCGGTATTCGGCCCATATTGCCTGCATAATTTTTTGTAGGCAATTATGATTTCCTCCTTTAACTCATTTGGAAGCTCTGCTTTTAGAATTGTTTCCCTTGCTTTTCTCCCTCTTTCTATCAAGTTCTTGATATTTTTTGTGTCCAGGCCTTGAAGTATTTTTTTAAGTTCATATTTTATACCTGCTTTTTCAAGAAGATGATTATAAGCATAAGCTGAAACAGCAAATCCATTTGGGATTTTAACTCCTTTTTTTGTCAGATTTCTGAACATTTCTCCGAGAGAAGCGTTTTTGCCTCCAACAAGAGGAACATCTTCAATAGTTAAGTCTTCAAACCAAAGAATGAATTTTTTTGATTTAATCAAACAGTATCACCTCGATTTTGTGGTTGGAATAAATTATATTCCCATAATATAAAGGTTTTGATTTTGTGGCGCCGTTATGTTAAGTGGGAAAAATAAATCCGTGTATTTCGGCACAAAGGATACTAGCGCCGCATTGGGCGAAATTTATTATTGATTGAGTAATGAATTTCCAGGCGAGGCTTTGCGTAATGGTAGAAAAGCAAAGCCGAGCACTAAATTATGCCGAAGGCGGATTGAATATTTTGAAGTAATAGAAATTCACATGACAAAAAAGCAACAAATAGATTTAAATATTGATAGACACCCTTAAATCCAGGTGATGAAAAAATGCCAAATTTTGTCAGAGTTGCAAGCGTTTCAGACTTAAAACCTGGAGAGAATAAAGTAGTCAATGTTAATGAGACAGAAGTTGCATTGTTTAATGTAGACGGCGAGTTCTTTGCAATTACAAATTCCTGCATGCATAAGGGAGGTCCATTGGGGGAAGGGGTTCTTGAGGGGGATGTAGTAACATGTCCATGGCATGGGTGGCGTTTTAATGTAAAAACTGGGATATCTCCAGTAATGCCCACTGCAAAAATACCAATTTACCAGGTTAAATTAGAAGGCAACGATGTGATGGTTGCAGTGGATTAGATTTTTCTATTAGAACTATAATTTGAGCAACGTAAGTGGAAGCGAAGTGAAAATCCCACCAACTGCGAAGCGTAGCGGACAGTTAGACTTTTGGGGCTCATAATAATTTCGCTTATTGCCGTCTTTTTTACAAAAAAAGTTTGCCTAATGTCTTACATTAGACGAAAGGCAATAAGTCCAAGGGCACAAGAATTAAGTTAAATTGGACGAACTTTTACTTTATCACCAACTCTCTCTAACATCCATGCTTGTTGCATATCACACCATTCTTGTAGAGTTATATGACCCACTTTCTTTAAATCTGCTCTTGTCGCATTCAAAAATCTAACCTCGTAAGTAACCCTAAAACGATATTTCGGCATTGATGGTGGTAATTCGCCCTCTACTATTAAAGTTGGACTATTTTCACTATACACATCTTCAGGAAATTTATCACTAACCTCCCTAAGATAAAATTTATTGGGTTTCGCTTGAACATCTGCGAGTACAAAAATAGGTTCTGATTTAAAATTTCCAGGTCCACCCCATTGTTCCAGCCCCCAATATCTTAAATTCCTTCCATTATATTCTACAACGTCTCCTGGTGTAAGCCCTTCCCATTGATTTTCTCTATCAAACCTTCTCTCGAATCTCCGTGTGAAATAATCATAAAAAGGTCTCGAAGCCCCCTCCCTAAAATAATCTTCAAATCTATCTAGAAATCTTACCCCATCTAACCTTCTTTCTAATATTTCCATTTTTTCTTTAATGAGGATAAGAAAATAACACCTTTATTTAAAACTTTTGCATCAAAATAATTAAAGGGTGGGTGGTGGGGTGGACTGGAAGGCGGGCTGGATTGAAGTTTTTGTTTTTATTGTATTTTTCGTTAATGGATTTTAGTCAAATGAGTAAAATCATCAAAAAACACCAAATTCTTACTAAACAAGCCTAGTCAAACGTTATAAAAGTGCCCTTGGAAAGTTTTTTATGAGTGAAGCGAGTAAAAAACCGAAATTATTATTCTAAAGAGCCCCAAAAGTTCGTATAATAAATTTTGTGCGATTGATTTAGATCAAATCTTTTTCTTATGAATTTTAATTTTTAGCTTCCTAATTCTTCTCATCGCTTCATTAAGAGTCAGCAAAATGTTCTTGGCGCCGTAATGGCTTACAACAGACTGGGCATTTGCAACTCCCAGCTTAATTGCGAACTCTATGTCATTTTTTCTTATTATTCCGCAAAGGAATGAAGCTGCAAAAGCATCTCCTGCCCCTGTTGCGTCAACAATCTTTACAAATGGGGGCTTCGCAGTGTAAATATACTTGTCATCTATAACATACAATTCATGCTTGCCGTCGGTGACAACAGCTATTTTCGGTCCCAAATCCTTAAGCTTGAATAGAACTTTTTGAATTGTGTCCTTGCCAACAAGCAAATTCGCTTCATCCTTGTTTAATACCAGCAGCTCGGTTTTGCTTATCAAGCGCTTTAAATAGGCAATTCCTTTTTCGGCAAGATAAGCACTTGGATTAAAAGCAACCTTTATATCCTGCTCGTCTGCAAACTCTGCTATACACTCAAGTGTATGAAATGACTCATTTATCATTGAACTAAAGTAAAACCAGCTGCTCTTGAGTTCTTTGTAAGGAATATCCCTAGTGCGCAAATCATCATTTATGCCCTTGTAAGTCAGGATTGTCCTGTCATGCTCCAAAGTATCCAGAATGACTGAGTAGCCTGAGTTGCCTTTTCCGTGGGAGCAAAGCAAATCTATCCTTTCTTTTTTCAAATTTCTATGGATAAAATCGGCGTTTGTACCATCTCCAAGCTTGCCGATAAAACCAACTTTGTGGCCAAGCCGCGACAGCGCAACTGCAACGTTTGTGCCACCGCCGCCAGTTGTAAACTCAAGCTCGTCAATCAGTATTTTAGTGCCGCTTGGGTAGGCAAGCAAATCGGTTTCCCCTTTTGGATCAATTATTTTGATAAGCTCAGAATACCTAGTTTTAGCAAACACGTCCACGGTGGCGCTGCCTACAGTTATAACATCATACATAAGTTACATCTTTAAACAGAAGTTTAAATAGTTTTTTGTTTAAATTCCGAATTATTACCAAATAACCTCAAAAGCTTATTCTATCCAGAATCTCATGCGCATTGATTGAACTTAGATATTGCTCTATATTTTTGTCCTTCAACTTAACCAGGAAAATTGTTCTTAACAAATTTTTTTCATGATTGCTTACTCTTGCGATCTTGTCGGCTTCCACCAACCCATAAGGATATCCGATGAAAATTGGATCAATACAGTTGCCTGCTAAAGTGATGATAATTTCTTCTGCCCTTGCTTTTTGCGCATTAAAAATTTCAAATCTGAAAACATGCCTGGACTTGCTGTGGAACTTAACAAAGAACATCTCAGCTTTATGATTAGTGTTTTTTATTTCAACAATCGGGTAGTAAAACCATGAGGGAAGACTGCATACCCTGCTGAGAACAACACTGAGTAAGTTTCCAGTGTCGGTGAATACAGAACTTTTTTTGCTTAAAGCCGACAGGATAATATTATTCCTGCTGCATGAATTGTAAAGTTCGTTTAAATAATTGCCTTCATTTGTCAGGCAGCATTGCAAGTTGCCATCAAGAACAATGATGCTGCATAATTTTTCATCTGCCATCTGTCTTGCCAGCTTTAGCTCTGCATATCTTCTCAGAGCATTTGCCACATTGCCTATTTCCGCTCTATTATTGCCATGCATTAATGTGCGGTCAAATGAATTGAAAGAAATTTCGTCAATCTCAAAAGCGTTTTTTGCATTGAAAAACGACGCTTTATAATGAATTTCATCATTTTCAATTACCGCCCTCACAAAGGCAAAAAACTCAAATTTCCTAAATTGAACCTTCTTGTTATTTTGATAGATTACGCAGCAAACCCTGAGCAGATTCAAAGAAAAATTAGCTGAGCCAAGTATTTCCGCACTTCCGCCGTCGACAAAAGCGATTTTATTGCCTGAAGTCATGCCTTTTATCTCATGAAAATTCTTGATATCTATTTTATTGGCTTTGTAGCCTTCCCCGGAAAATTTCGGGTGATCTTCACTAATCAAATTTTCATTTAATGATTCAAGAATTTTCTTGGCAATTTCGTCGTACATAAGGCTGGTTCATCAAGTTAATTTTTAATTTTATCCATATTGTAGCATATATTTCCAAATAAGGGTAAGTTTTATTTAAAATTAGGGCGCCTATCTAAATGCGGTATACAGTCTGCCTCGCATCGCTAAAATGAGGCTGGCATGTAATTAATCTGTTCTTTGATAATGCGCCTAAAGCGTATCTAACCGTTCTTTCGGGAAGCATAGAATTGTTAATGATGTCCTTTTGCGTCATGTCGCCTTCATTCTGCAAGATTTTGTATACGAGCTTGGAGCTTGCAGGAAGATTCCGGAGTCTTTCAGCGTCAAACTTTATTGTCCTTTTTTTTAATTTAGCTTCCAGCGAATGCTCTTTTGAGAATATGACAAAATTCCCTTTATAAGGGGATTTCTCAATTATGACTTCCTTGCCCTTTATGGGGATTCTCACTTCACCGTCAATTATCAGGACTGGGCAGCTGCCCTCTATGCTCTTAATTTTTATTTTTGTGCTATCAGACACAATTACAGAGGAATGCTTCTCCATTGAGGATATGGGAGTAAGTGCCAGTATGCTAGGCTCATCTAACACAATCGGGCCGCCTGCAGACAGAGAGTATCCAGTGCTGCCTGTCGGGGTTGCAACTACAAGGCCATCTCCAACATCATGCCAAAGAATTTCATCGTTTAATACCAAAGAATACTTTATCAGCGACGCGCTTTTTGAAGAGAATAATCCAATATCATTTAATCCTATTGGGGATGAAGTTCCATCAAAGCTCGCAACAAGCCTTGATCTCTTAAATATCTCATACTTGTTCCTTATGACAAGTCCCAGGAAGTGCCTAAAATTCAGCGTATTTGCCTGCGCTAAAAAGCTTTGCCCTGAAGCGATTGGAAAAACTGGCGTTTGCACTTTTCCCAGCCTGCGAAATGTTTTCAAAAAAAAGCCATCGTCGCCAACTGCAATTATAAACTCGCAATCCATTTCAGCCAATTCCTTTTTGAGGCCAATAATTTGAGTTTCTTTGCCTATCGCATGCTTCAGCTTATTTTCTTTCAGCAAAGTGCTTATGCTTTTTGCAAGCTCCAAAGATTCTGCATCCGGCTTGGAGGTTATAAAATACATATTAGTCAAGCGGTAAGAATTATCATTAATAAAATTATCTGTTTATAGGCAAATTTTGCCGATTTATTGCTATTTGGCAGATTTTTTGCCTATTTAATTAATTATTTAAGCTGGATAAATTTTTAGGGGGCATGGCGAATGATTTAATTCAAGAAAGCATAATCGCAGATGCCAGCAAGCTGGAGGAACTCGCCCTGGAACTTAAAAAACTGAGAAAAGCTGTAATTCTTGTGCACAATTACCAGCGGCCTGAAATGTTCAGGATTGCAGACTATATTGGGGATTCCCTTGGATTGAGCATCAGGGCTTCTGAGACTGATGGTGAGGTCATATTATTCTGCGGAGTCAGGTTTATGGCGGAAACCGCAAAAATATTAAATCCGGACAAAACAGTATTACTGCCATCTTTGGATGCCGGCTGCTCATTGGCAGACATGGCTACCATAGAAAGACTGGCTTCGATAAGGCAGGAGCATCCTGATGCCGCAGTTGTGAGCTATGTAAACACAAATGCAGATATCAAGGCCATGTCAGACATTTGCTGCACATCGGCTAATGCAGTTGAGATAGTTAATTCCCTCCCGAATAAAAAAATTATATTCCTGCCTGACAAAAATCTTGGAAGATATGTGCAGCAGCACACTGACAAAGAAATAATAATGTGGGACGGCTATTGTTTTGTGCACGACAAATTAAATGCGGACATGCTGATGGAGTTTAAAGAGAAGCATCCTGATTCGAAAATAATAGCGCATCCTGAATGCAAAGAAGAGCTCCTTAGAATTTCTGACCATGTCTGCGGCACCGGGGGCATGGCAAAATTCGCAAAGCTTGACGGCTCAAAAAATTTTATTGTTGTTACAGAATGCGGCATGACTGATAAGCTAAGGCAGGATGTTCCGGAAAAAAACTTCTTATCTTTTTGCAACATTTGCCCTTATATGAAATCAACCACGATGCCTCTCGTTATACGGTCGCTAGCGAGAAATGTTCATGAAATAACTTTGCCAGAGGACATAATAAGCAATGCAAGAATTGCAATAGACAGGATGCTTCAAGTGACAAAAAATGCGGCATAGAGCCAATCTAATTCTCGAATTTTGGGACAGGAGCAGAGAACTGACTTTAGAAAACCTTCATTACAAAAAATTTGTCACTAAATTTTACAATTTTTTATTAAATGAGGATGCAGGGCTTGGAGACATAACGACAGATTCCATGATAAAAAAAAACGAAAAAATTCTTGCGAAGATCGTAGCGAAGGAAAATGGCGTTGCTGCGGGCTTGGAGGAGCTTGAATTCTTAAATCAGGACTTGGAGCTCAGAAGATTAAAAAACGACGGCGATAAGATATATGGTGGTGATGTATTGGCAGAGATGGAAGGCCAATCAAAAAAAATTCTGGAAAGAGAGAGAACCTCGCTCAATTTTCTGCAAAGAATGAGCGGTATAGCCACATTGACAAATACGATAAACAAAAATTTGGGAGGCAACATAAAGGTTGCAGCAACAAGAAAGACTTTATGGGGAAGTATTGATAAGAAAGCGGTAAGCGTGGGCGGCGGAATAACCCATAGGTTAAATCTAAGCGACGGCATTCTTATAAAGGACAATCACCTGGGAATACTGCAGTTTGATATGGAAAAGGCTTTAAAATCCGCAATAGGCAGATCGCGCTATGTAGAGATTGAGGTGGAAAATAAGAAAGATGCGTTACGCGCTGCAAAAATAATAAGGAAGCTTGGAAGTAGCAGCTTATTCGCGATAATGTTCGATAAGATCAGGCCAATCACAATAAAATCTATTATTAAGGAATTGAAAATGGAAGATTTCTATGAGCATATTCTGTTCGAGGCGTCTGGAAATATCACGCCTAAAAATCTGACGGATTATTCGAACTGCGGAGTAGACATCATTTCAATGGGGTGTTTGACAAATTCTTCCAAGGTTTTGAATATGTCGCAGGAGATAATGAGATGAATTTCCCTAAAAACTCCTAGAATAATTATAAACCAGATTTTTTCCCAATTTTGGCCATCAGAAATTCTCTTACTTTCTCACCTTCTTCAATAGAGACTCCTGGGATACTGCCTTCAGCTCCGCTAGCACCCATTCCCCATAATCCCCTATATGCAGGAGCTGAGTACCCAGCTGTATGAATAGCCACTGTTGAAAAGCCAAAAATCCTAGCTATAATGCCCCTATGGATTTCAACATTCTGAATTCTCTGGAAGGGAATGCTCTTATATTTTTTCCAGATAATGCCTTGCTCAATCCTTAATTCCGTATTTGTAAACTCATATTTCCAAAATTGATAAGCCAATCCTGCGTATATTTCTCCAAGAATAATTGTCAAAATCAAAATGGTAATAAGTGACATTCCAATGTTGCCAAAATATTTTGATGGGGCATCAGCATCAAGCAAAAAATTGATTCCAAAAAAACCCACGAAAAATAATATTGTAAAAAATATTCCATAGGTGCTTAATCTAAATATCCATTTTGCTCCAGGATGTAAATTTTTCATTATGTTATTCTCTAAGAGAACCTATATATAATTCTTTTGATTTAAAGGAAGCTGTTACCATTTTCATAACTTTTTTAAATACTTTCCTCAATTCCCTAAATTATGTATGAGCTGATTGTGACTGAGAAGCCCAATGCCGCCAAGCGGATAGCAGAATCTTTGGCCGACGGCAAGCCGATAAAAGAAAGCATAAATGGTGCACCTTATTACAGGCTCACCAATAAAAGCAAAGACATAATAGTGGCTTGCGCAGTTGGGCATTTATACGGGCTTGCCGAAAAGGAGAAAAAAGGCTGGCTATTCCCTGTTTTTGACATTGAATGGAAGCCTGTTTATGAAACCAGGAAGGAGTCAAGATTCACAAAAAAATATCTTGACGCCATTAAAAAATTGTGCAAAAATGCTGATTCTTTTACGATAGCTACCGACTATGATCAAGAAGGGGAGGTGATTGGGCTTAACGTGATGCGCTTTGCCTGCAAGCAGAAAGACGCAAACAGAATGAAGTTTTCAACTTTAACCAAAGATGAACTGATAAAAGCTTACGAAAGCAAAACCCCTCATTTAGATTGGGGGCAGGCTGAAGCAGGAGAAACGCGCCATCATTTAGATTGGGTTAATGGCATTAACTATTCACGGGCTCTAACATCCGCAATAAAAACCGCGGGCGCATTTAAAATAATGTCAACTGGCAGGGTTCAGGGGCCTGCACTCAAGATTATTGTGGATAGAGAACACCAAATCAAATCCTTTAAGCCAACTCCATTTTGGCAGGTGCAGCTGACCGGTGAATTTTCCCAACAACTGATTAACGCATGGCACAAACAGGATATGTTTTGGGAAAAATCAGGAGCCGAAAAAGTAATTGAAAAAACAAAAGCCCAAAAAGAAGCGGGAGTAGACAGCATTGAAAGAAAAGAGTTCAATCAAATGCCGCCGTTCCCAATGGACTTGACGAGTCTTCAAATGGAATCTTATCGGTGCTTTGGAATCCCCCCAAAAGAAACTCTCAATATCGCCCAAGAGCTGTATACATCTGGGCTAATTTCATATCCAAGAACATCCAGCCAGCAGCTGCCTCCGACAATCGGATATGAGAAAGTTTTGAATGAGCTGCAAGAGCAAGAAGCCTACAGGGATTTAGTTAATGCGCTGTTAAAAAAATCAAAGCTTTTGCCCAATAACGGCAAAAAAACAGATCCTGCCCATCCTGCTATATTTCCAACCGGAATTGCTCCTAAAGGATTGAGGGAAAGGGAGCTCAAGGTTTATGACTTAATCGCAAAAAGGTTCCTTTCAACTTTTGCAGAGAATGCTGTAAGGGAAACAATTATCGTGAAGCTTAATTGCAGTGAAGAAATTTTCATTGCAAAAGGAACAACAACAATTGAGAAAGGATGGCATGTATTTTATGCGCCTTATGTCAGGCTTGAAGAGATTGAACTGCCGCACCTAAAGCAGAATGATAAGATAAAAGTCAATAAAATTGAGCTGATAAGCAAGGAAACTCAGGGGCCAAGAAGGTACACTCCTGCTTCCATTATCAAAGAGCTCGAGAAAAGAAATCTTGGGACTAAGGCAACAAGATCAGAAATTGTGGATACTTTATATCATCGCGGCTACGTGCATGGAAAACCGATAGAAGCGACAAACTTGGGGATTTCAACGATCGAAACTTTGGAAAAATACTGCCCGAAGATAATTGATGAGGAGCTAACAAGGCACTTTGAGCTTGAGATGGACAAGATAAGGGAAAGGAAGCAAAAAAAAGACAAGATATTGGACGATGCCAGGGATGCAATAACAAAAATAATAGCTGATTTCAAAATGCATCAGAGGGAAATAGGAGAAGACTTGTCCAAAGCAAACAGAGCAACTCAAGATGAGATGGCTGTTCTAGGTGTTTGCCCAACCTGCAAGATTGGGAAATTAACAATAAGGAGAGGGAAGTACGGCAGCTTTGCATCCTGCAACAAATACCCAGAATGCAAGACTATTTATTCTCTGCCCAAAAATGCATTTATAAAGCCTGCCAAGAAAATTTGCGATACTTGCGGATGCCCAAAAGTTTTGGCAATAAAAAAAGGTAAACAGCCAATGGAATTTTGCTTAAATCCAAAATGCCCCGGCAAGCATGTCGAGGGAGATGCTGGCAGGCAGGCAAAGGCAATTGCAAAAGGGGACATTAAGAAAAAATGCCCCATGTGCAGCGAAGGCGACATTGTTCTGCGAAGCAGCATTTATGGCAAGTTTTTGGCTTGCAACAAGTTTCCAAAGTGCCGCTATACTGAGAAACTGAGCAATAACAAAAAAGAAGACGAACCTAAAGAGCCTTCCAGCTGAAAGAGCCTCCTTTTCCTAAATTCCGGTTAATGTTTCTTTCAACAAGACCTAATTTTTGCAACTTATTTAATCTTTCAGTTATTGTTTTTCCGTTGAATGAAATAAGGGGACACCCCTTATAATCTCCTTCCGCCTCATTCCTCGTCAACTC
>JBBSVT010000040.1:0-5666 GCA_038046685.1 Nanobdellota archaeon | reverse complement strand
TATGAGTATATTCTCCCCGCTTACCCTTTATAAATGATTTTCAGAAAGTCTAGGTTTATTTGTTTTGAGGATTTTAAAGTTTTTGTACCTTCAGGCACCTACACTGCTATGCTGATATTCTCCTGCTTCTGCACTTTTAATACATTATCAACAAGGCTTTCAATCTTGCCTTCGTGCGATACAATAATTACCTGCTTCATGTTGAGCTGCTCTAAAACATCCCTAATTTTGTCTAATTGCTCAGCGCTGAAACCGTCGGTTGGCTCATCAAGCATTATTATATCCTTTGTTTTGATTTCTGCCACTATGTCATTTACAACCTTGTTTAGTGCCAGCCTGTAAGACAGCGCAACAGAGGTTTTCTCGCCCCCGCTTAAGTTCTCGATATAAGTTTCATAGCCATCCTGCTCAATTATTGGGGTGAACTCCTCATCGACTCTTACATTTATTGATTCATCTTCCATTAAAATATCAAACCATTTCTTGAATAATTCATTAAATTCTGAGTGAATATTAAGCATAACGTGAGTTTCCATTGTTGACATCAAATTAGCAAAGAGCTCATCAATCCAGTTATTTAACTGCGAAATAAAAGCAAGCCTTTCTTTTGCTTCCCGCTTTTCATTTATCTCCTTTTCCAAGCTTAAAATAAACCTTTTAATTGATTCTTTTTCGGTTTCATATTTTCTTTTCTCAAGCTCTAAAAACCTCTCCTGAGGCAGCAATTCGTCGATTTCTTTTTTGATGATTTTGTATTTTTCTTCTGTCTCGGAAAATTTGCTGATTCTTGCATTCAATTCAAGTTTTTTTGTATTGAGCAATCCAATTTCGTTGTTTATTTTTGCCCTTAGCTCTGATTTTTCTTCTCTCTCGGCATTTTTCTCATTCAGGCTTTCAAATTTTATTTTTAATACATTAAAATGGTTCTGCTCCTTTATTAGGAAATCCATCTCTTTTTTCAGGCCAATCCTTGTTTTTTCAGACCTTAATTCCTCTTCATGGCAGTTTTTTATTTTGCCGATAAGCTCATCACGGTTCTTGTTTTCCCTTGTGTTTATGCCGCGCTTATGGTTTTCATCAACCTTCTGCTCGCACAGGGGGCAGATTTCCAAAGAATTTATTTTTTTTACTGTGTCAAGGCAGTGCTCTATTTTAACTTCGAGTTCCTTTGCTTTCTTGATAAGGTCTTTGTAATTAAATTCTATTTCAGTTAACTCTTTTTCTTTTTTATCTATTTCATTTTGTACTAGCCCAGCGTCCTCAAGCTTTTTGTTTTTAATCTCTTCTCTAAATTTTTCAATCTGGTTCTCTATCTTCATCAGTTCAAAATTCAGCCTCTTATTTTCTTCTATTTTATAATTAAGGCTGGCTTCTGCGGCGCTTAAATCCTTCCTTAGGGAGTGCAGCTCCTTCATGTCACTCTCAATAATCTCTATGGACTTTCTTTTCCCCTCTATGATATTTTTTACTTCGCTGATTTTTGGAAGGATTTCGCTTATTCTCGTGTCAATTTCAGAAATTTCGCCCTTTCTTGCTTCCAGCTCCTTATTTTTAAAGTCAAAGTCAAGTACATAGCCTTCCAAGCGCTTTTTATTTTCCCTTAAGGAATTAGTTAAGATTCTGGAATTGTCCCTTATTCTTTTATATTTGTCAATATCAAACACCTTTCGTAAAATTTCCAGCCTATTCTCCTTGTTTTCATAAATTATCCGCTTCATCTCTTCCTGAGGGGTATAAACAGTGTACCGATAAATCAAATCCTTTCCTTTTTTTACCAAATCTTTTGGATAACCCAATAAATCAAGCACAATCGCCCTCAGCTCCTCTGCTGTCCCCTCTTTTTTCAATCCGTTAAGAATAGCATAGCCGGCTTCCTGCTTGATATCATCGTTGCTTCTTTTCAACACTCTTTTTATGATTACATCCTTATCATCAATCTGCATTCTTAATTCAACGCTCCCTTCTTTTTTCCCATGCCTTAGCAATGTGTATGCTGGCAGCTCCCCTTTCTTAGCGCCAAAAATGGCAAATTCAATTGCAAGCAATATAGTTGATTTGCCGCTGCCAATGTCTCCTGACAAAAGAACAGAGCCAATAGGAAAATTTATTTCTTGGCTTTCATAGCTTCTGATATTGTGGAGTTTTATGGACTTAATATACATACAGCCCGGTAGTCTAAAATATTATATAAAAGTTGTTGTTAACTAAGAATGCATACTTATAATTAATTACAAAAATTACTTCAACTTCTTCTTCAAATTCTCAATTACAGTTACAGGAGTAGGGTCAGTTTTATTTGCCAGCGCAAGATAATAAGAGACAAAATCCCCATAATAAATGCCTGAAAACACTCTTGCAAGCAGGTGCTCGCCTTTTGTAAAAACCTCCTCAACGTCCACTTTTGTGGAGATTATTTCTTTGGTAATATCCATTCTCTTCTTCACTCTCTCATTGTCTTCTTTATCCCTAATGAAAATTGCAGTATACCTGTCTTTGCTCATTGATTGATAACTTGCAATTTCATTATGGTTCATCTCTGAAAAAACATGGCAGAAAGCTGCAATCTTGCTGTTTTCATTAAATTGTGTTTTCCACCTGTATGCAATAGCTCCGAGCAATTCCGAGGCATAAACTATTGGAGTTCTGTTTTGAATTTTCTTTGCAATCTTCTCTCCAAGAGATTTGAAATCATTTGTTTTTGATAGAATGCTAAGCATTTCACTAATTTCAGCGCTTTTAACATCAACTATAGCTGAATTGGCTAATACTCCCAGAACTGGAAAGAAAGTATAGCCTAAAGCAGCTCTTGGCTGCAATCCACTTGGAATTTTTATTACTTTTTTTGCCAATTGCCCAAGCGAGCCGCCACTTGTAACAGCAACAATCTTTGCTTTCCTCTTCAAAGCATCTTCATATGCAGAAAGCGTTTCTTCTGTGTTGCCGGAGTAAGAAACAGCAAAAACCAGTGTGTTTTCATCAACAAAATTTGGCACATTATAACCACGCACAACAAAAATAGGGATTTTTGCATTGTGCAGGTAAATTTTTAATAAATCGCCGCCAACAGCAGAGCCGCCCATTCCGCAGACGACAA
Organism: Nanobdellota archaeon; assembly: GCA_038046685.1. Taxonomy (GTDB): domain Archaea; phylum Nanobdellota; class Nanobdellia; order Woesearchaeales; family GW2011-AR4. The sequence goes on along the minus strand of JBBSVT010000040.1, from coordinate 2,572 downwards.
TCTTGTCCACTTTGCCGGAAACAGACATGCCTTTTGGCAATTCCAAAGCAGTCCTGCATTGCTGAGGAAAATCTTCAATAACTTTAAGCATGTTTGAGTTATCGACTGGCATCTTTGAAATTATAAATGCTGTGCACTTTATAAAATTACCTATTGTTGCAAAATTTTTTTCCAGATACCTTTATAAATTAAACAGAACTCCAAACCATCGCAATGGGAATGTACCAATACATTAGAGAAACTTGGAAAAACCCAAAAGAAAATCTTGGTGAATTGTGGCAACAGCGTCTCATTAAATGGCGAAAAGAACCAACAACTTTGAGATTAGACAGGCCCACAAGAATTGATAGAGCTCGTTCCTTGGGCTACAAGGCAAAGCCGGGATTTGTAATAGTGAGGCAGCGAGTAAACCGGGGAGGCAGGCAAAAGCCCCAAATCAGGCATCCTAGAAGGTCTAAAGCAATGTCCAGGAGAATAGATTTAACAATGAATTATCAAACAGTTGCAGAACAGCGCGCAGCTAAAAAATATCCAAATTGTGAGGTGTTGAACAGCTACTACACAGGTGAAGACGGACTGCATTATTGGTATGAAATTATTTTTGTTGATAGGGCTAATCCATCAATAGTTGCGGATCCACACATAAATTGGGTTATTGAGCATAAAGGCAGGGTATTTAGGGGATTGACAAGCGCTGGAAAGAGGGGAAGGGGGCTGCTAAGTAAAGGCAAAGGCGCAGAAAAGTTAAGGCCAAGCTTGAGAGCCCATAATAGAAGAGGGAATTAATTTTCCCACAAAATTTATGTACTTCTTACCATAGAGTAGTGCTATGATTGATTTGGAATGCCGCCATTGCGGGTATAAGTTCAGAAAACAAAAAATCCAGAATAGATGCCCCTACTGCTCAAAAGAAGGTAATGTTGGTTTGTTAAAAACTGCCCAAGACTTGCTTAACGAAACGCTTGGAGAAGCAAATCTTGTGAAAGAAGGGAGTGAAAAAAGGAATGTTTAGTCCTCTTTACTTTTAGCCTCTTCGTTTTTTTTGCCTTTAATCAATCTCATAATGGGCTTTCTTCCATAACGAAATATTACCAATACCCCTATGCTAACCAGAATCATTGGCGCCAATAACGGGCTTTTGGCAAGAATTCCATCTGAACCAATTAATGCACCGCTTATAGAAGACAAGGCACTGGCAATCTTTTTGTGCATAGGTCTATTGTCGTGGATTGTAACATCATTAGCTAAAATGCTTTCTTTTCCAGCAAACAAGCTGCTTACTGTCTGATTTAGTTTTTCTTTTATTGGAGTAATACCTTCTTTTATTGTAGCTAAAACATCATAAATTCCAAACGGCACTTCTTTTGATAAATCGAGGCTTAATATTTTACTCGGCTCCACCAAAATACTTTTGGTCACAGGATACTTCTTCAAGTCGCTTTCAAGAAAAAAAGTCAACTCATCCTTAAATGGCACATTGCCAATATTCTCAATAAAAACAGTCTCATTTTCATATTTAATTTTTACTTCCCTTATGCTTGTGATGTTTAGCGAAGCTTTTGATATCAAGTTTTCGTAAGAGCTGGATAACAGATAACTTCCCGGCTCTGCGTACTGGCTGAATTCATAGACTATTTTTTCCCCGCTTTGTACCCTTTTTTTGAATATCTTATCTCCCTCTGGTGATGTCAGTTCCAAGTCTAATGAGGAATTTATCAAATCATTGTGCTGGTCAAAAAGCGAAGCCAAAATCTCAGTTTTTGAGCCAGGGGCTACCTGCTTATCCTTTAACTCAAGGCTTACATAAGTGGGCACGGATATAATCTCAAGTTTTACGGATGCTGTGCCTGAATTGCCTTTTGTATCAGTTGCGCTTATCCAAATTGGATGTATTCCGGACTTAATGTTTTTTGGAATTTCTATGGTTACATTATAATTTCCATCTACTAAGTCTAAGTTATGAGAACTATTATCTAGCTCCATAATTATTACTGCCTTCAGAACATTGTTGCCAAATGCCCCATTTACAGCTCCAGCAAGCTGTATTTTGGCGCCTGGTGATGAAGTGAGATGGCTTTTTGCGGGAACTATGTTTAATTTAGCCGTGACATTAAAGCTATTTGATTCCTTTTGCTCAATAATTAAGTTGTCATTTGTCAATATTTCACCTTTGATAAGGCAATCTCCAAGCATCGCAGATGTAACAATTAACTCTGGCACACTTATAGCAGTCCTGAAGTTTGCGTCCAAGCTTATCGGAGTTAAGAAATATTCCAGTTTATAATTATTGCATAAAAGAGCAATCTTAAACAGCCCTTCAAAATTTTTGTCTTGCAACGCAGAGGCAGATGCTGCTATTTCATTTCCAAGATTGTATGTGTTCTGACTTGCGAGCAAAGTGATATCAGCATATACGATCGGCAGAAAAACCAATACCAGAATCAAACTAAGAGGGATTTTTTTCATCCTTGAAAACTCTGGCTACTAGTTTATATAATTTACTATGGCAAAGAGGTATCTAGACTTTCGCAGTTTTCCTTATAAACACCTCTTCAAAGACCATCATTCGTTC
>JBBSVT010000039.1:0-7523 GCA_038046685.1 Nanobdellota archaeon | reverse complement strand
TTTGTGGTGAGATTGTTTCTTTGCCTTCATTAGAAAACCACCCCCAACGTTTTTCATTATGAAGGCAAGCGGTGGCTCAGAAATGGGCCACATTTTTTTAATTGAAATGTAGTTATTTACTAAAACCATCACTAGTGGGTTATCTTTAGCACTTGAAAAAAATTGTTGTTGAATTAAATTTATGCTGAAATCGTTTAATGCGTTAGGAAAGAAACAAAAAGAATTTAGGAAATAATAAATGTGTCAGAGCAAAAGAATGAATTTGATTATTATTGAAATATTAATACAATACCCCGTCGGCAATAGTTACATTCGCTCAATGGCCCGCCTATTAATTTTGACTTTTTGAATACTGCAGTTCTTTGAAAAAGAAGTATATTAAGAATAAAAGACTTATGTTTCCTAGCAAAAATGCCCATTTTGATAAAGGATGTGGGATAATTTCAACGACACAATCTTGTGTGCAAATTTCTTCGTACGGGAAGATATACCTAATCAACAAATTATATAAAATAAATAGGATATATAATACAATTAATGTTTTTAGAACCATGCCCATTACCTTAAGAAATTTGTTGGTATTTTTATTCTTTAAAGGTCTAAAGAAGATTATGATTTCTAATATAGAAATTAAAATCAAAAATCTGTTTAATATATCAAAAAATGATTTTTCGGGACAAGCACTTGCACAGAAATTTAATCCTAGATTAATATATTTATAAAATATAAATGAAAGAGAATACAAAAAAATTATGATAATTAGTAGAATTGTTGACTTTATAAATCCAAATCTCGCAATTTTTCTTAATTTTTCTTTAAATTTATTTTTGCATCAACAACGAGTATTCACATTTTATTTAAAAATATTTTGATAACTTCAACTCAATTTGAAAGTTGTTATTTTCTTTTAAATTTTTCCTTTACCTTCTCAGTTAACTTTTTGCTATGCTTCTTAATAATCTTATGAGTCTCTGTCATTCCTTTCTTAATGTATGGGCTCCACATTCCTAATCCGGTTTTCGGCCCTTCTATACGACCAAACCATTTTTCAAAGAACATGATGTGCTCTATTCTGTGTTTTGGAGGCGGAGATGGAACCTCATCAGCATAACCAATTGTGACTATAGCCTGGACATTAACATGTTCTGGAAGGTTGCAAAGTCTTCTTATCTCTTCCTCGTCAAAAGCGCCAACCCAGCAAGAGCCTAGGCCAAGAGAATGCGCAGTTAAAAGCATATTTTCAATTGCTGCAGCAGCGCCTTGAATTGTATAAAGTCGTGCGCCTCTTGTGCCATAGTATCTTTCAGCTTTTTCTGGCTCACCAGCAACTACGATGTGGATAGGCGCGTCTTGCATCCAGTATTGCTGCACACTAGCCTCAGCGATTGCCTGTCTTTTAGCCTCATTTTTCACCACGATAAACTTGCAGTTGAAAATATTGCCTGCAAATGGAGCGTATTTCCCAGCTTGAAGAATCTCGACAATCAGCTCCCACGGAACATGTCTGTCTTTATACTTTCTTATTGATCTTCTTGTCCTGATGCAGTCAAAGACCTCCATAATTAAGTTTTGAGAAGAGGGTATTTAAATAGTTAACGAAAATAATTTATAGGGGTTTGATAATTTATTCTTTCATAATGAACAAAAAATTTTGCTTTTATCATAGATGAAAAACCTATTCTATTTTCTGGTAATTGTTTTGATTGTTTCTATTGTGTTTCTTATAGGGGCTTTTGCCCATGGGGACATTGTTCACGAGGATACTAAGATCTTAGATATTTCTGATTGTGTGAATCTTGACTATGATGGGAGAATTAAATGCTACACAAATTTATGCAATCCAGGCTATCTTTGTGCCGAATTACTGGTTGCATCTGCTGTAAATCAGGCTGGTCCTGAGCTTGGCATGGTTGTTTTGGAAGATGTTATGACTAGTCAAGCATTTTCAATCAAGACAGATGGTCACGAGCTTGCCCATATTATTGGTAGAGAGACAGCGAAGCATTTTGGATTATCGGGAAGTTCATTCCTGAGATGCCCATCTCAATTCAATTATGGCTGCCAGCATGGCTTTTTCGAGCGCGCTCTGCTTAATACAGATAGCTATGCTGAGGCAGCGACAAGCGTGTGCGAAAACCTTCCGGAAAATAGTCCGAGAAAAGACAGATTTTATTGTTACCATGGTGTTGGCCACGGCATTATGATGTCGGAATATTACAACCTTAGCTCTGCATTGGCTGCATGTGATTCATTACCATCCCAGACAGCAATAGAAGGGTGCTGGCAGGGTTTGTTCATGGAAAATGTGAACAGTAAGATGCAGAGGATTACTGAAGAAGATGTTTTCGACGATGAAGATCCACTCGCACCGTGCAACAGAATTAGGGACAAATATCAATTGCAGTGTTACATAAACCACGCTGGTTATCTTATGGGATTTTATCACAATTCATTAAAGGACTCTGCGGAAGCATGTTTGAACGCTTCTCCAAATGTTATAGCATCCTGCATGCAAGGCCTCGGACTGATGGTAACAAATCCCGGATGGCAGGATGTGGTAGCAGGCAATTATGATGGTGATTTTATTGAAACAGCTGTTTATCTCTGCCACCAGTTTCCTAAAAATTATGTGCATGACTGCAATATGGCAGCAGTAGATAACTTGCTTAATTTTGACAACCTAAATATAGAGAGAGCGTCTAGTTTCTGCTCTTTGCTGGAAGAAAAGCCGGACTGCTATAGGAGAATAGGAACAAACTTGGACAATATTTTCACTTCACAGGAACAGAAGCTTAAGAGTTGCGATAAAGTGCCTAAAAATTTCAGAGATGATTGCATGGGCGATGTGAATATAGCTCAAGGCATTTCTCCAGATACAACAAAACTCAAACAGAAAATACCTATTCTTGACTCATTGATGCATGGTTTTTCGGCTCTTGCTGATATAATGGGTTTCATTATCAATTTTAATTTTGGTAACATTGCGTTGGACGAACAACAAGATAAGCAGAATGAGCAAGTGCATGATACCAAAAAAATCATGATGCCGGAATTTGACTCGCCTCTGATATTTTCAGATGATGATTTTTTGGCAGAGGTAATTAGAAAATACACGCTTGACTCAGTAACAGAATCTTTAAGCAGAACCGGTTATAGTGTCAATATAAATTGCCATAATAGGGCCCATGAATTGGGCAGGATGGCTTATAAGATGCTTGGAGCTATAGCTTTTAAGAGTTGCGGAATACAATGCCATTCTGGATGCCGACATGGCGCAACTGAAGCATTTTTTGCAGATAAAGGTACATTTAATCTGCAAGAGAACATCAACTTGTTGTGTGATGAGGAATTGAATGCTTTTAATACACATCAATGTTTCCACGGAATTGGCCATGGACTAATGGCTTGGTCTGACTATGATTTACCATTGGCATTGAGTACATGCGACCTTTTGTGGACAAACAGCTCAAAATCATCATGCTATTCAGGAGTTTTCATGGAAAACATAGTTGGCTCTATTGCTATTGATGAAGAAAGCGATGTAACCCACTTCACCTACTATCTCAATGATGATCCTCATTATCCATGCAATATAGTAGAAGATAAATATAAAGGGCAATGCTATTTTCTCCAGACAGACAGGATGCTTACCCTTCATAATGGAAACCTGAGTGTGATAGGGATAGAGTGTGCTAAAGCACCCCAAGAATATCAGCATCTTTGTTTTAGTAGCATGGGAAGAACTGTGTCTGGCATAAAATCAAGGAACCCTGAAGCAAGTATACAAATATGTAGAGAAATAACCAACAAACAAAATTCAGATTCTTGCATAATTGGTGTACTTCAGGATCAATTCTGGGATGAGAGCCAAGCATCAGGCGCAATTGATTTTTGCCTGCATTTAGCTAATACCTCACTTGAACAAAACTGTTACAATCAGATTACTATAAGGGGTGCTGATGTGCTTACTTCTATGCAGACATTTTGTGAAAAATTTCCGGAAAAGTATTATGAAATATGCATAAATGCCAAACCTTCTGTTGTTGTAAAAGATGATCAAGATAGAGAACTTGTATTAAAAACGCAAGCTATAACAAATATTCCAAAGACTGGTAACGCTGTTATAGTATACGAAAATGGAACATATACACCCAATGAGATACACGTTTCCGTTGGCCAGACAGTGACTTGGATTAACAATGACCAAGTATTCTGGCCGGCTTCTAATATACATCCGACCCATACCGCTTATCCTAATTCAGGTATTAAAAAATGCGACACGGACGAGAAAGAGAATATATTCGACGCATGTGTATCATTGTCAATAGGTTCGGAGTATTCATTCGCTTTCAATGAACTCGGCGTTTGGAGATTTCATGATCATGTAAACCCTCGTGCAAATGGAGTTGTGTTTGTGTCTTGATCTCAAGCGTTATTCGTTTCAACAAACCTAATAAACAATAAAGAATATCATTTTAATATGGAATACTCAAAATTAGTAGATGTTTACGAGCAGTTAAACAAAACAACAAAAAGACTGGAGAAGACTTTCATAATTTCAGAGTTCTTAAAAGAGGTTAGTGTTGATGAGATGGAGCATGTTATGCTTCTTCTAGAAGGCAGGATTTTCCCAAATTATGATGCTCGCGAAATCGGAGTCGCTTCTCGTTTAATGTTAAAATCTTTGAATGTAGCAACCGGTATTAGCATCGATAAAATAGAAAAAGAGTGGAAAAAGCAAGGCGATCTTGGCTTGGTTGCTGAAGCACTTGTCAAGACAAAAAAGCAAATAACCCTTTATTCAACAAAATTAACTGTAAAAAAGATTTTCGACAATCTAAGAAAATTGGCTGAGCTTGAAGGAGAAGGCACTGTTGAAAGAAAAACTCAATTGATAGCGGAGCTTCTTACATCAGCCAAGCCAGTTGAGTCAAAATATATTGTAAAAACTATTTTGGGAGAGATGCGCATTGGCGTTGGAGAAGGGGCAATGCGGGATGCAATTGTGTGGGCTTTTTTTTGGGGGGAAATAGGTGTAAAATATACAAAAGAAGAGAATGATATACAAGTTGAAGATAGGGAAGTGTACAATAAATATCTTGATGCAGTTCAAAATGCCTATGATGTCACGAATGAGTTTGCTGAAGTGGCTAAAACTGCTAAATTAAAGGGTTTGGAGGGTCTTGAAAGCATAGGCATGAAAGTTGGAATCCCAATTCAGGTTATGCTCGCCTTGAAAGTTGATACAATTGAAGAGGCATTTGACACTGTAGGAAAGCCGGCAGCAATTGAGTTTAAATATGATGGATTTAGGATACAATCACATAAAAATGGCAAGGGAGAGATAAAATTATTCACAAGAAGGTTAGAAGATATTACGAAACAATTTCCAGATGTTGTTGAATTCATGAAGAATAATATTAAAGGCAAAAGTTTTATTATAGATTCTGAGGCAGTTGGCTACAATAAGAAAACGGGAAAGTACCTTCCATTCCAGAGTATTTCTCAGAGGATAAAAAGAAAATATGATATTGATAAGATGTCAGAAGAATTTCCAGTTGAGCTTAATGTGTTTGATATAATCTATTATGAAGGCAAAAATTTAATTAATGATGGATTTGAGAAAAGAAGAAGATTGCTGGGAAAGATAGTAAAGCAAGAGCCTAAAAAGATCGTTCTTGCCAAGAATAAAATTGTGTCTGAAAAGAGAGAAGTTGAAAAATTCTTTAAGGAAGCTATTGATGCAGGCAACGAAGGCTTGATGTTCAAAGCCCTAAATGCGCCTTACAAGCCAGGCGCAAGAGTCGGCTACATGATTAAATTCAAGCATATAATGGAAACTCTTGATTTAGTAATAGTGGGGTCAGAATGGGGAGAAGGCAAAAGAGCAAAATGGTTGAGCAGTTATACGATAGCTTGTTTGGATGAAAACAATAATTTTGTTGAAGTTGGCAAAGCAAGCACTGGATTGAAGGAGAAAAAAGAGGAGGGATTAAGCTTTGAAGAAATGACTAAAACTTTGAAGCCATTAATTGTAAGCGAGAAAGGTAAAGAAGTGAAAGTAAAGCCAAGAATTGTGATTGAGGTTGGCTACGAGGAAATACAGAAAAGCCCGACATATAAGAGCGGATACGCGCTCAGATTTCCGAGGGTAATCTCTCTTCGCACAATGGATAAAGGTTCTCATGATGCTTCTACGCTTGATTACGTGAAGAAGTTGTATAATGGGCAGAAGAAGAGTTAAATTTATTTTTTGAGGTTATATTAATAGGACTAGTGTTATTGACCGATTGTATATGTTATCCACAAATGTTGGAATATAATGGCTCCTATTATTAAGAATTTATTCATTTCTAATCAAAACTAAAAGTTGGTGGTAAATAAGGTCTAAGTTTTCTCGGCATAACATCATCTAAGTTTTCAATATCTTTGTCAGTTAACTCTATTAGATTTTTCTTATTTTGCTCATAAAATCGTCTCTTTAATTCTTTTCTTTTCAGATATTTTTCTTTTTCCAAACCCCAAAATTCAATCCAAATCTTTTGTCCAAGCGGAATAAAAAAGTCACAATACACTTCCTCTTCAATCGGGACTCTTCTTTCGTAGGCATGGACAATTCCTTTATGATACAACCAATTGTCAATTATCTGCTCGGCTTTTGACCTAACCATATGCCCATCTTCAGTTCGAAAAGTTGCTTCAAATTTTGCTCTAAAATTCTTTTCTTCTTTTTCAATTTCGGTATACTTGTAATGAGTTGATTTCTTTTGTTCGCTCTTATCATTTTTCAACCAACACTCATAGCATAAGGGTTTATTATCCTTCTTCCATATCCCACAATCTTGGCATTTTGTGATTTTACCCTCATCCCGTAGCCTAAAGCAATCTTTGCACAAAGGATAAAATCCAGACTTATTTTCACATATTTGACAAACCATGACTGCCATATTTGCTACGGCCAATATAAAACTTTTTATCAAAAACCTTATATACACCACAAAAATCCTATTTCTATTATGATAGTCGGCTTTGGTTTTACAAAATTAACCGCAGAGAAAAAGGAAGCTCCTAAAGGCAAAATAGATATTAACAACAATGTAACTATCAAAGAGGTTCAAGAAGATAATTTTTCTCTGGGAAAGAATAAACAGCAGAAAGTGTTAAGGTTTATATTTGAGTTTACATCAAAATATGAGCCAGATGTTGGGAACATTCTTTTTGAAGGCGACCTTCTTTACATGGAAGAGCCGAAAACGGCAAACCAAATATTGGAAAATTGGAAGAAAGACAAGAAATTGCCAAAAGAGCTTATGGAAGGATTGCTAAACACAATTCTTACAAAATGCAATGTGCAGGCATTAATTCTAAGCCAGCAGGTTAATTTGCCGCCGCCTATACCATTGCCAAAAGTGCAAATGGCCCAGCCTGAGAAGAGCTATATTGGGTAGGCTTAAAATTCTAAAGCAATCGAGTTTTTCGAATAAATAGTTAAAAATATATATTCCAGTTCTAAGAATAATAGT
>JBBSVT010000038.1:0-3926 GCA_038046685.1 Nanobdellota archaeon | reverse complement strand
AATTCTCAGAAATATTGAATAGTTATGTGTTTGTTAAAAACGCAAAAGTTTAGTAACCGAAATCTTTATATACATTTATTCTTCCTTTGTAATTTAACTGTTGTATTTGTTAATAATTTCAAAAAAGAGGTGGGCAGCAATGGTTGATGATGATTTGGGATTTAGGGATATTTCTGATTTAAGGAAGGAATTAGAGGTTATGAAGGGTAAGAAAGATATAACTACAAAAGAACTCTACGACGCTGTGCAGAGATTGACTCAAACAATGAGTGGGATGCTTGAAATTTTCGGCGCAGCGGCAGAACAGATGAAACTGGAGGAAAAGGAATATGGGGCTGATGTTAGAAAGCATGAAATTCTAAATTCCAAATTAGACAAGATAATAGAACATAACAAGACGATAGCAGAAGCAATGATTGGAGTTGTTGATATGCTTAAGGAAAAGGTTTTTTCACCTGCAAAAATCCATGAGGGAGCCTTCAAGCCAAAAGAAGAATTTTTTTTCAGGCCAAAGCCGGAGCCAAGGCCTTTTATGAAGCCCCAGCAAGATTGGCAACCGAGGCCAGAGCCTATAGTTAGAAGAGCGGAGTCAATACCTCCATCAATGAGGAGTACTCTTGCACCTTCAGTGGAAGTTCCCATGATGCCGCCTCCGATGCATGCTTCAATGCCGCCTCCTCCTGATTTAGACGCGCAAATGCCTCCAATGGAACCTATGCCCTCTCCTGATTTGGACTTTCCAGCAGACCTTGGACTGGATGAAGAGCATAAGAAAAAGGGATTGTTTGGGATGTTTAAAAAGTGAGTTTAATGTATAAAAAAAGAGATAGACTGCCAGTTATGATTTCTACAGTTGCATTGTTAGCAGTTCTTATCTTTCTTTTTAGTGTAGTTTCCGCCCAGGAATGGCTTGAGTTTGGGGGAAGTTATAATGCAAGCCACCATGTTCCAAACGGAACTAAATTATAGTCGGTAAAAAGGTAACTGCTAACAGCCTATAAATAAGATTTAATTGTTTGAAACAATGGTAGTTCTCTTTTCTTAATCGTTGCTATCATAGAGGTTATTACTTCCATAATATGTGCCCCTTTTTCTCGTCTTAATCCACCTATAATCTTTCTTTGCACTATCAATTCTCTCAAAGCAAAAGTATAAATACAAGCTTTATATTTCATTTCAGAAACAGAGGGGTGTGTTATATTGAATAAAATAAAACTAATTTCTCTAATTATGATAGTTGCATTACTCTCTTTATTAGTTAGTGCTGTAAGTTTAAATAATAATCCAAAACCAATAATAAATGATATAGTAGCTGTTGATAAATTTAATCATCTTAAAGGATTTAAACAGATAGGATTTATTATTGATTACGACAATATTGTTATGAATACATTTGAGAAAGAAATTCTAGTCTCTTCTGGGAAAAAATTGAAGAATAAGTTCAAATCTCAAAACATAGAAGTTGAAACTATTTATGAAGAAGTCCATACTAGTTTTTTTAATGTTGATGAGAAACCTGTAAAACAAACTTATATTCTTAGGAATTTATTAAATACCAACAAAAATGTAAAATTAAATATTTTGTATGAGATAGATTCTAACTATGTTGTTTGGAATGGTACAAAATATACTATTAGCAGCAAACCTGTCTACTTTAAAGCATTTAAAAAAATTGTAGAAGTAGCCCAGGGTCTAAATGAAACTTCTATAACGGCCCCTACATTAAGTTTTGGAAATAATTACTATGATTTTGAAGATATTATTGATTTGAATTACACTATTTCTGTCTATTCTTTAAATAATAAAAATTACATTAATTTGGAAGTATCAAGGGAAGTAGAAGGTTTAAGTGAATTTATCTTAGATCCCGAGATTGGCTGGACTGAGCATATCATAGACAATTTTGCCAGTCAAGCTTATTCAGTTTATGCAATAGATATAGATAAAGATGGTGACGTTGATGTACTAAGTGCATTGGCAGCTACTGATATAATAAGATGGTATGAAAATAATGGAGCTTCCCCTCCCAGTTGGACACAGCGTACAATATTTTCATCAGCTAGTACACCAACTTCAGTTTATGCAGCAGATTTGGACAATGATAGTGATATCGACGTTTTGAGTGCGGACCTTGGTGCAATTGCAGGTGCTGAAAGAATAAGATGGTACGCAAATGACGGTAATTCTCCTCCTACTTGGACACACTACGAAATATCGTCTAATATTAATGATGCATATTCAGTCTATGCAATAGACATAAATAACGATACGTATATTGACGCTTTGAGCGCATCATGCGCAGATAGCAAAATAGCTTGGTACGCAAATAACGGAAGCTCACCTCCTAGTTGGGGCGCCAATACTATAACTACTTCAGCTGATTGCGCAAGATCTGTCTACGCAATAGACATAGATAATGATAAAGATGTTGATGTTTTAAGCGCATCATACAATGACGACAAAATAGCTTGGTATGAAAATGATGGTGGCTCGACTCCTAGTTGGACTGCTCGAACTATAACTACCTCAGCTGATGGTGCATGGTCAGTCTATGCAATTGATATTGATAACGATAATGACATAGACGTTTTGAGTGCATCTTATTGGGATGATAAAATCGCTTGGTACGAAAATAATGGAGGTTCTCCTCCTAGTTGGAATGCACATACTATAGCTACTTCCGCTGATGGCGCAAGGTCGGTCTATGCAATAGACATAGATGATGATAATGACGTTGATGTTTTAAGCGCATCTGACAATGATGATAAAATCGCTTGGTACGAAAATAATGGAAGCTCTCCACCAGGATGGAGTGCGCATACTATAACTACCACTGCTGATGGTATAGGGGGTTCTAGGGCGGTATATGCAATTGACCTAGACAACGATAATGACATAGACGCTTTGAGTGCATCAAGAATTGATGGGGATATAGCTTGGTACGAATCTAATTTAACGCCTGAAAATTCTACAGACTTAGAAATTCTGGAGATAATTCCAATACAAGTTGTTAGAAACGTTGATATGGTTAAAGACAAATCCGGAATTGTAAGAGTTGTTGTTAGGAATAATGGACCTTTAGATGCTAATGCAACAGTAAATGCTACTTTTGATGGTAGTTTATTAAGTGCTTATCGAGGAGAAGTCTTAACAAAAACAATCAATGTTTCAAAAAACCAAACTTTTGATTTTAGTTTTAAGCCGACACAGACAGATACTAAAACGATAAGAGTTGAAGTGGATGTTGAGTAAAGATGAAAGAAAGCAAATCAAAAGTTTATGAATCTTTAGTTGAGTTTTTAAAACCGAATAAATGGAAAATTATTTTTACTATAATTTTAATGTTAATATTCTTCTTTTTGCTATTAATAGGACATGAACAAATTATAATACTATTTTATTTACCATTAATTATTTCTGGCCCATTTAATATCTATCCTTCAGGAGGGTTTGATATATTTATAACTCCAACTATACTTTCTATTATCATTGCATTATTGATTTATACAATACAGATTTATCTTATCTCTTGTTTACTTATTTTACTCTATAACAAAATAAGAAGATTAAATTATAGGACTAATGTTAAAAATAAATAAATTAATCGGAATATTCGTAATCATATTTGCATTTAATAGTCTACAAGTTAATAGCATAATAGATAGTAATCCTTCTAATAATATAAAAAATATTACCATAAATGTTGTAGAGACTAAAAGTATGAATATAACTTTCAGACCAGTGGATCAACCAACTTTTTCCGATTCGAATATGATTGATATGGTTAATTTTATTAATAAAACATACCCAGTTAGTGATTCTGGATTATTAATATCTAAAGGCACATCACTTAATAGCTTTTCTATAGAACGGAGTTTTTCGAATAATTCTTATCAAGGCTTTTAGCCTTAAGTATGTAAGAAGAT
>JBBSVT010000037.1:0-5233 GCA_038046685.1 Nanobdellota archaeon | reverse complement strand
GATTGTTATTTCTAAGATAATTTTAGAAGAACAATGATATTAAGGTAACGGTTCCCCAAGAGGAGCATGAATTTCTAGTATTCGCAAATCAGCACGCTCTTACAGCCGCCTAAAATCATAATTTCCTAAAAAAACACCCGAAGCGATTTATCTGCAACATTTTCTACAATAAAATACAATACCAGCGATACAGTGATAAAGATTGGTATGTATTTTACACCTGATTTTACGTTGCCTTTTTTTATTATAGACACCATCACCGCAGAAAAAAAGGCTGTGATTGTCAAAGATACGATTGCAAAAATTCTAAAGTCAGACTGTGTTATGCCCGTTCCTGAAAATACCAGTGGAATTCCCGCAGCTGACGCTGCACTGCTTGAACCTCCTAAAGTAGAGCCAAGGTTATGCACTACCTCGATTAAAACACCCGACATAGCAAATAAAAAAGGTCCGGCCACTATAGTGGCAAATGAAATGAATATAACATATGTTGTGACATTTGCTGACATCTCTTTCATCATTGATTTTTGCTCTTGTATGTTTATTGCTATCCTATTGATTAAGTCGCCAATTTTGCCGCCGGCGCCTATGCCTTCATTGAGCATATTTATTGACCTTCTTAGAATTGCTGAGTCATATCTTGCTGCAAACTTTTCTAATGCTAACTTCAAGTCGACTCCGCTCATTGTTTCCTTGGCTACCATCTCTATCTCCTTGGCTAAAATTCCAAATTTTGGCCTGACAGCAAACCATAGGGCCCTGTCAATTGTCATTCCCGCGTTAATGTTTGAAGCTGTTAATTGAAGAAAATCAGGCAAAACTTCCTCAACGTCCACCTTCCTCTTATAAACCCTTAAATCAACAGCTATGTAAAAGGCAATCCACATTGCAAATATCAAAAGAATAAAAATGAGAACCCACAGGACCGCCATTGATGTAACTATAGTCCCCCACGTGATGCCGTACACCGCAGAGAAATAATAAATTAGGTAGGCAGATGCCGCGAGATTTATAAGAACAGCGATGTTAAAAATCGTCTTGAAAATTTTTTTCTTGTTTATATTAAGCCCAGACCGTTCGATATAATCCCTAATTCTTTGCTTTTTCTCTTGGGCCGCTATTTTTTTTTTCTGCTCCTTTTCAAACCGTTTCTTGAAAAATTCTATCTTTCTTTCTGGAATTTTTTGAGTCTGAGGCTTGACAGATTGGGATTTTGGAAATAAGAATGCAGCCAGAAACATTGTCCAAAATCCGAATTGTTTCTTTTTGTCAATGTCCATCTTAATCAATCTGGGTTAAAACTCAATAGCCGGCCTGGAAAATTTTACAACCGCGATGAACATAAACTGAACAAATCCGAGCAGGCATGCAAGCACTATTAAAATCGTCAGGTTGAGCTCAAACTGAATGAATGAAGAGAGTATCACTAGCATTGTTATCCCCAAAGACGGCATAATCACGGCAATAATCATGTAAAACATTGCAATAGGATTTAGCTTTTTTCCATACTTATTGACTTCGGTAATCTGGTCTTTTGTTATCTGCTCCATAACAGAAGAAAGGGATTTCGCTACGTCAGAGCCCGTCCTTATTGAGTTTATTATCTGCCATAATATTTTCCTGAAGTCGTTTGACGGAATATACTCTGCAGCTTCATTTAATGCGTCTTCCATGCTCGTTCCCAAGTCAACTTTGTCTGTTATCTCCTTGAAGTATTTTCCTATGATTTCATAATTTTTTGAAACATTTAGCATTGCGTTATACAAAGAAACGCCTGAGTCAAGCTCAATGATTAGAAATCTCCCTGCAAAAACAATCTCTTTGCTTATATCCTTGTCTTTTTTCGCGATTCTGGCATCAGGCAGCCTCAGCATGTAAAAAAGCATAACAAAAAATATTACAGGGATAATTAAAAATAAAGCACCTTTTAAGACATTTAATTTTGCAAGCAGCAAGAACAATGAAACAACTAAGCCTGTTGTGATATAAAATGCAGTTACAAAAGTTTTTTTAATAAATTCTTCAGATTTGTCCTCCATGCCTGCTTGCTTCAGCTTTATCTTAAGGGCTGGAAATGCTTTTGAAAGCCTTTGGAAAAGTGTCTTTAAAATGGTTGTCTTAATCTTGATCACCTCAAAAGCAAATCTTTTGGCATGCGAAGTTTTCGGGAAATACCCAAAAGTTTGTGCGCTCGTGAATCGAGTTTGGATTAAAACCCCATGCGAAAATCGCCAAAAGAGTTAACAAATTTTGCGACTAGCTCAATTTACCAGCTTCTTCATCGCTAAAAGGCTTGCTTTTTCTTACATAATCCATCAAATTGTCCTCGTTTGTGTAATACTCCGCCATTATTCTTCCAACGCTGTCTACTGTATTTGTGTTGTTTTTCACAAGCCATTTCAAAACAGCTACTTTATCGCTTAAAGATTTACTCAACTCGTTTCTTGTATATCCTGTGAATAATTCTATTGTGCTTATCAAAGCCTTTGAGTTTGCAACTTTTTTTAATATGGCTTGCCTTATGTCCAGCTGAATCAGCACATTTGGCTCAGAATCCGGTAGTATCTCAGCTATCTGGAATGTCTTTCTCACTCCAGTCCTTCTATTTCTGTATTGCACAACTAGCATTGATATGGCAGGAATCATTGATTTTGGAATCTCTATAGGGGGATTTGTTAGCCTTGTTATTGTTTCACGAGCGTCATTTGCGTGCACAGTCGCGTATACAGAATGTCCTGTATGTATGGCCTCAAATAGAACTTCTGCTTCCCTTTTCCTTCTAATTTCACCTACTATGATTCTGTCAGGCCTCATTCTTAGTGAGTTAACGAGCAGATCAAGCATGGACACTTCTCCTTTGCCCTCTGGATTTGGCAGTCTTGTTACCATTGGGACCCAATGCAAAAATTTTGGCAGCTGAATCTCTCTAGTATCCTCAATGCTTATAATTCTTTGATTGGGAGGAAAAAAATTTGCAACCACATTAAGCATTGAAGTTTTTCCAGTTGCAGTTCCTCCCGATATTAAAGTGGATAGTTCATATTGAACGCCGAGCCATATTAATGCAGCAGCTTCCGGAGACAAAGTATTGTCTTTTATGAAATCTGTAATGGTCCATGGTTTGGCTGCAAATTTCCTCAGGGTAATTGTGTTTCCCTTCACTGAGATTGGCTCAAGAGTCGCGTTGACCCTGTCCCCTCCTTTGAGATGTGCGTCCATTAACGGCTCCAAAATCGTTAACTGCCTTCCAACCCTTCTGCCAATCATTGTGGCATAATGGCGTATTTGGTCTTCGCTTGTCAGCATAATATTTGTCTTTAGCCATCCAAATCTTACATGATAAACCCATACGGGATCATCTGCATCATTAACTGATATCTCCTCAAGATTTACATCATCCATAAGGATTTCAATGCTCCCGAGGCCCAGGCTTCTTTGTATAAGGTATGATTTAAGAAAATTTGCTGTTTTTTGATCCGCATCAGGAAAGTGTTTGCTAACCAGCATAGCTATTGCATCTATAAATTTCTGCTCGATAATTCCAGTGTCTTTAGTTGTAAGAATATCAATCATTCCCAAATTTACTTGGGTTGTAAGCTCTTCCCTTATCTTTTCAAGAATTATCTCTGTTGTTTTGCTGATGCTTGAGATTGAGACGTCATATATAGGCACGAATTCGCCCTTCAATTTGTATATTTTAATTGTTATGGGAATATTATCAGATATAAAATCGTATGTCGCAACAAGTTTTGTAATTTCTTTTTTAATGGCAGGAGGATCTGAGTCAGGTTTTTTTACCTCTTTTTTGATTTCGTGAATCGCAAGCGGGCTTAATCCGGTGACTTTCACCTCGCTGTCTAAAGCTTCCCTTTCATGGGGATTAACCTGATTTTTGCTTTCCTCATGCCTCCTAAACCTAAATCGCTTTAGCAAACTACGCACCTCTTTTTAACTGATATAAATATAAATGCCTGCTCCCTTTTTATTGCTTCTTAAAAAACGTTCCAAATTCCTTAAGCTCTCCTTCAAACTTAGTCTTCTTCTTGTCAACCTCATCAAACTTTTTTTCTAAATCGATCATCTGCTTGCCTACATCCCCGCTCTTTGCAGTTAACTGAAAAGATTTGGCCTTTTTTATTAATTCTATGAGGCTCTTTTCCAAGTCATCCCTGTCTTTATTTATTTCGTCAACTAGATTGACAATGGCCAATTTCTTGTTAAAAAAATCCTTGATTTTTTTTGTGACGATCTTCATATCCACAACATTCTTCTGCTTCTGCGCTATTTTTTCCACAATTTTATCCTGCAGCTCAAGCACTTTTCTCTCCTGCTCGCGGCTTTTTTCCACTAAAGGGTCAATAACAGATTTTTCATCTTCAATTCGCTGCTTTACACTGTCTATAATCTGACTTAGCTTCGCAATGTGTATTTCTGAATTTTTTATTGCTACGTCCTCGCTCAAAACCTTTTTTTCTATGATGTTTATCATCCCTTTAAGCTCTACTACTCTTTTATTTAGTATTTTCTCGCTTTCCTCTATAGACGCTGCCTCTGATTTTTCCCTGATTAGCTCTTCATTCTCCTTTTTTATGTCCATAATCAGTTCTTGGTACCGTTTTTGCTCTCTGACGACTTGTCTTGTCATCTCCTCCATCTTAAGCTTTGCCTCATTTTTCTGCTCTTCAACTTGGTTTTGCAGCTGCTCCTTTAATTGCTGGTAGCGCTCTAAGTCCTTTAGATCAGTCCTCACGGTATCAAGCTCAATTCCCATATCCTGCTTCAATTTGTCGAATTCATTTTTTACTTGCTTTAATCCTTCCGCCTCTTTTTCAATAAAACTTAAGTTTACCTCGGCCTTTCTTACAAATACCTCCTTTTTGCTCGAGAATTCCTTTGCTTTTGCTTCAACTTCTTTTTTAGTTAATTTTTTTTCCACAAGATAAGGCTTTGTAAGCTTGTACTCAACGCTGATAATCCCTTCCTCTTCAAGAAAATCAACCCATTCACGAATCACAGTAATGCCTACTCCAAGCTCTTTTGCGGCGTCTATTAATGCAATTCTCCCTCTGTCCTTGACAAGCTTTACCAGCTTATCAACGCCAGTTTCTATGATGCTGCTTCCTATATCCATTTCAATAAATTTTTGTTGTTGCCACTTTAAAAATTTTATGTTTTTCTAGAGTTTTTCGAATAAATAGTAAGAAATATATACTCCAGTTCTAAGAATAATAGT
>JBBSVT010000036.1:0-3880 GCA_038046685.1 Nanobdellota archaeon | reverse complement strand
GTTGACGAGGAATGAGGCGGAAGGAGATTATAAGGGGTGTCCCCTTATTTCATAATTACAGAAGGTCTCAATACTATAGATGATAAGTATTATCCCGGGAGACAATTCTTATCAGAACCAATAAAATATTACCTTAATGAAGAATCTCTTGATTCTGAAGGAATTCAAATCGACCCACAAATGAAGGGGAAACCATTATCAAATATCCAAATAGCTGGATATGGTATAGGGTCAACCGAGCAGGAAGCAAAACAAAACGCCTTACAAAATGCTAATGGTGTCAGAAAAGTTCTTCTCGACGTTAAATGATTAGTTCGCTTAATGGTCTAACTAATTTTACACTCAAATCCCATTATCCTCTTTGCCCTGTCAAAAATCGCCAAGATAAATAATAAGATTGTAGCGATTTTTGAGCATGCTCGGAAATTTCTGCAATTTACGATGTTAATAGAAATTTCCGACATTTCGCATAATTCAAGGAATTATACAAACATTTTTGCAAAATGTACAGGGCAAACGATTTAGGCACAGGAAAAGTCTAATTTTATATTTGAAAATGTCTTATTTTTTCTTTACTTATTTTAATTATTTTGTGCCTGTCTTCGTTGATGCACTTAAAACACTTTTCTGTGTATTCACTAAACCAGGTTTGGTCTTTTCCTGATCGCTGCCAACATCTTCTTTTGCATCTAAACAAAACCAATCCGTGTAGTTCACATTTCAAGAATTTCTTTTTCACTCAACACACATCCAGACCCATTAACCAAGAACTGCCTTGCCCTTGATTAATTTGCTCTTCAGAGCACTGGTCTTAATGCGTGTTTGCTCTCGTCATTTCCATTCTCGTTTTTAGTTAATCCTTAATTTTACCTATGATATTTCGGATTTACACCAATAGCTTTCATCTCTTCATTCCCGCATTCATTGCAGCGATAAACATCATACTTAGAATTTCCACTCTGAATAACTCCTTTTTTCATCATCTTTTCATCGCATTTCTTGCACATTATTTCTTTCATTCTGGAATCAATATAACACTTATTTATATATTTTTGTAATAATCTTGTTGCCAATCATAATCTCATGTTCAACTGTAAAATTTTCATTAACTTCCAATACATATTTTGCAGGCTTTGACGACCTGTACAATACACAAGGATCAACTTTGCATGGAACTGCATTTTTTATGTCAACGATTGTGAAATTCCTATCAATGAAGATTATATCCAATGCGATAAAAGTATTCTTCATCCAAAATGCTTGTTCGCTTTCTTGCTCAAAAATAAACAACATTCCCGAATTCTTATCAAGCCTTTCACGAAACATTAAGCCTGTTGCCCTTTCTTCATTGTCGTCGGCAATTCCAGCATTTACTTTGATTAGTTTTTTTCCATTGTCTATTTCAATCTCTTCAAGATTTTTTGCGCAACTAATTGCAAAAATCAACAAGAAAAATAAAAAATATTGTGAATTTTTTGTTCCAAGAAATTTCTTTAGAATCGCAATATTTCCCATAATCTGCAAAAATATTTCAAGAAATTTAATGATTTCGCTTAGAAAATGCCAATAATAATTTATCTTAATTTATAGTTTTTAATCATACTTTTTAGTTTTTATTTGTTACTATAATCTATATTTTATATCCATCTCTATATAATAATTATTATAAAATAATTATAAATTAACATATTATTTATAATAAAGTTAATATTAAATCATTATTATAAACTATGTTTTAAATTATATATTTGATTAATCATATATTTTCAATATTGAAAATTTTAAATAAATATAATCTTGGTGAGTAAAAAGTGAGAGTTAATATACTAAAAAACAAGCAATTAAGAATTAAGATTAATCCAATTTCAGTAGCTTAATAATGTTATACCTGGAAAACGTGCCATCTCTATAGAGGTTGGCGGAAGTGAACAACGATTGCTACAGATTATGGTATGTTTTAGTTGGTTGCGAGCGCACACTCACCTATTGCTGACTGGCAGTCTTTAACATAAACACAATTTTAGGAGTAACCACAAGTATCATTTCAAAGTCTAATAGGGCATACTCAATCCCATCTGGCATTACCATAAAAAGTGAGAATTTACCCTGGAGAATTAGGCACTATGCAAATTAGTATCAAATAAGCTGTATTAAGCTCAAATTCCGCCTTATGAGCATATAGGTAGTATCAAAAATTATATAAATTTAGACTCACTTGCTTTAAAGTGAGGATTAAATCAACAATGGACTACACTGGTGGTTTGGAGTATGTAATAAATGGTTATAATATTGGAAGTTCCTGTCCTGCTGTTTCTTATTTTTCAAAAAACACCGACGATAATTATGGATTTAAACAGGAAGATTCAATGATGTTTGTGCCGCACTATACACTTCATCGTTCAAAATACAAAAATCAGAAAAATTACCCAGTGGCATACCCCTCAGAACATTTATTCACTCCAGAGCGATTTTTAAATCCACAAAGGCCAAAGGCACGATTTGTCCATGCTAACGATAAAGTGAGGGATATTGCCGAAGAAACATTTGAATTGATGACAAAAGAAAAACTTCCGTGCAATATCTCCATCAACATTCTTCCTTTTGATGAATTCAAAGTATTACATTCAATATTCGAGATTTGGAGCAATGGAATTTTGGGGTTTTCCCTTAATGGCACTGAGAAAAAAGTGTTCGTTATGGAGAATAATCTTGACTCCTTGATGCTCGTTATAGGCCACGAAATTGGCCACGTGTGGACAGAAGCGTTGCCAAACAAGCATGACGAAGAGGCAAAGGCATTTGCGTTCTCAATAGAATGGTCTAGGACAATTAAAAAGAATAATGTAGCAAACCTTGGCTTAAGCATTAAAGAAAATATTGACTTTCAACCAGCAAGAAATGGCTTGCACGATGTCGCTTCTTCTTTTGTTGATTTTATAGTGAGGAAAGGAAAAAAGCCAATTGATTTGCATAACGACTTAGTAAAAAGATATATTTCTGTCTTTGATAGGGTTTATTAGGAATTTTAACTGATTAAATGTTACAGACTGAAGATTTATTTAGCTTCCGTAATTAAATAAACTAGTTTGGGGTGGAATAGTTTATAAGTTTTAATTGTCGTCCTCTATTCTTCACGCAATGAAGGGATTCCTGCAAGAACAGCTATTTCGATTGGTTGATTGCTAATTTCAGGAACCCACTTCAAAAAATCATCAATAGTATGGTTAATACACGCTTCCATAAAATAAAACATAAATTTGTATCAAAAACATTTAAATAAGTGATTAAAGTGGCTTAAATCTCCATGAAAATCCGCAAAGGCACAATAAAGGATGCAAAAGGAGTAGCTAACGTACTTGTCCACAGCTATAACATAAAGGATTTACAAGAAGGAATTGATACTTTCAAAAACGAAATCAAAAAACAGCATCATTATCTTGTTGCTGAGGAAAATCAAGAAATAATCGGCATTGTCACATGGCTTATGCATGGCTTGCCAAAACATCAATTGTGTGAGCTTGACAGGATTGCTGTTTTGCCGGAATACAGGGGAAAGGGGGTTGCAATACAATTATTTAATGCATTAATTAAAGATTCAAGCTCATTTTACAAGAAAAATAAATCAAAATTAAGAAAATTATACCTTTTAACTCATGCCGACAATACAAGGGCGCATAAGTTCTATGAAAAGCTCGGTTTTAAGCATGAAACAACATTAAAACAGCATTATTACAGAGATAAAGATGAGTATGTTTACAGTATGTTTTTTGAGTGAATTCTAATTAAATATTTTCCAATATTGGTTTAAGTATTGTTCTTTTTAATGTTACTAAACTTTTGCATTTTCATTTAAAAGCATTTCTCTTGCCATTTTTATTCT
>JBBSVT010000035.1:0-10203 GCA_038046685.1 Nanobdellota archaeon | reverse complement strand
TAAAGCTTGTAAAGATTATGTCATATAACGGAAAGGCAGTCAAGATGGTTGTGGTGACCTGCGGCTAAAGAATAGAAAAATAGATATAGGAGTTATAATAGCTATAATTATTATGGAAGGCACGACTATATCCGTCAGCGAAAAATTTCATGACATGCTCAAGAGCAAAGGCATGAAAGATGAAAGCTACGAAAGTATAATATTAAGAATGCTCAAGATTGAATTTCTGAAGGATTACAAGGAATTTCAAAAATCAAAAAAAATGCCGTTAAGGAAAGAAGCTGCGAAGCCCAACAAAATAGCGCAAACTCCTGCCGCCAAGCCAAAGAAGTTGGACACATTGCCTGCTGTGGTAAAATCCAAGCCATTGCCAAATAAAGCGCTTAAAAGACGGCAGCAGAAAAAGCCCAAAAGGGCAATAACTGTTAAGATGCCGAAAAAGAAGTTTCCAAAAGCTCCAGGAGCCAAAATTAAAGACGGAATTAAGCAGTGGAAGTATGGAAAAAACCTGGAATTGCAGGATTTAAAGACGCAGCTTGGGCTGGCTAAGCTCTCGAACGATGCTGCTAAAATAAGTGAATTAGCTGTTTCAATAGCCAAATTAAAAGAGGAGCTGGAGCAGAAATAAGATTTCCTAATACTTATATAATATTAAAAAATACTTACATAGTATCAATATCATTTGAATTGTTATTTGAATAATTAATTGAATGGCTAAATTTACCTTCGATTGCCAAAATAATTAGATATTTGTCATTACTAAATCTGCCTCAGAATGCAAAAAAATCCAAAGGAATGCAAGAAATTCAAAAGATAAGTAAAGAAACTCAAGAATATATTTATTTTCAATATTGAAAATATTATTGTTATAGCTAAACCCAAATTTTGCCCAATTTTGGAGTATCATAACTTTAGTAGCCCAAACTGAATATGTAAATATGAGATTCATGCTGGACACCTTAAACATCATATGTTTAATAGCCCAAACTGAATATGTAAATGCAATAGTTCAAGTTGGACCATTCTAGCCATATTTAAACCTGCAACTATAACAAATAAGATAAGAGTGTGCTTATACTATTAATATCGACTGCAGTTACTATATTTTTTATAACAAAGAGAGACCGGTAAAAATTAACAAAAACAGCAATTATCTTTGCTGTCAAAGAATTTCATGGATGGCTTAATATCAGGAGAAAAAAACACGAAAGCTACGAGGGAAATCATTAAGGAAATGCTCATACTGGAAATATGGAAGGAATTCCAGCAAAAGATATAGAGATGTTATGCTTAGATTTAACAGCAAAATACTAACAGGTTTTCACATTAAGAGGGCGCTGTTATGAAGCAATAATCACTTAAATAGTATACTAAAATACTTACATGATATTAATATTATTTGAATGGTTATTTGAATAAGCAATTGAATGGGATGATTTTCCATCAATGAAGCAATAGGAGGGGAATAGGCATTTTCGCAATATAATCCTTGACGGTTAATGTATCTCACACTGATAAATATTATTAGAATAAATTAAATAATAAAAATATTCTTGGCGCTTGGAATGTAAAAAAGTGAAAGAAATCAAAAATATATTTATTTTCAATATTGAAAATATATTTTAATCACATTTTTAGTTATTACAAAGCTTATGATGCAAACTGCATATGTAGGGCTGAGAGCGATTATAAAATAACCAATTGACCATATCCAAAATAGTTTCTATAATTAATTAGGAATTATTGGAACCATATTTTTAGTGATGCTTACATTTGCAATAGCTTATATAACAAATAAGTCTTAATTAAGAATTATGTTAATCACAAGTACATTATCAAAAATAATCTCCATACTGTTTATGGCCGAGATAAAATCTTAATTTAATTATAACGACGATGATGCCGCAGAATAGAAAAATAAATATAGGAGTTATAAAAGCTATAGGTATTATGGAAAAGTCAGCAAAAGCCACAACTATTTTGGTTAGCAGGGAATTCCATGAGTGGCTGAAGAGAAAGGGAAAAAAAGACGAAAGCTATGAGGATATTATAAAAAAAATGCTTTCGGCTGAAATTGTGAAGGAATTGTAGTTCAGACATCATGCAAATTCCGCCAAATTTATGGCTGAATTTCACTCCAATAAGGCTTGAAGCACCAATCATTTAATCATCTATAAATACCTATTTAATATATTAAAATACTTACATGACACTATTGCCATTTGAATTGTCATTTGAATGCTTATTTGAATTGATTTTTATCACCCGAGAGAAAAGATATCTTTAAATACAACCCAAGAAATAATTAAAGAGGAGCAATTCCCATACGACATGCCAAAATCAAACTTTAAGATTGACGAGCTAGCGCTTGTTCTTATTGTAGCCATTGCAGCTATGATTGTAAGCATTTATGATAAAAGCAATAAGAATATGGGAATTGAAGCAGAAAGGATCGCTGAATTAATTCTAGACAATCACGAGCTAAGTTTTGCGCATAATGGGATTATTGACGAAAACAAGCTGCAAAAGATTCAGCTTATGGACTACAGCACCTTTAAAAAATCCATTGATGCAAAAAAGGATTTCTGCATTTCTGTTGAAGACGAGAATGGCAATGTTATTTTTGCTAAGGGCTCTGCGAGGCTGAATGGGAATGGGCTGCATTGCAGAGAGTAAAATTTTAAATTTGCTCGGAAACCATTGTTTTGGTGATTAAAATCAGCTCGAAATCGCAATCGTGGTCTATGGATGTTACTTTAGGGGTTATTTTATTTATCGCAGCGTTTTTTATATTTTATGCAATGTTAAATTCAAACTCAAATACGAAATCAAGCGACCTGCAGGAATACGCATCGGCAGTTGAGAAGGAATTTGCTTCTGATGAATCTTTTTTAAGGGTAGTTGACAACAAAGAGGTAAACACCAGCAGAGTCGTTGGCTTGAAAAATTTAACCTATGAAGAGCTAAGAAGAAGATTGAGGATAGAAAGCGATTTCTGCATATACTTTGAAGATGAAAATGGGCAAATAGTTTTGATAAACGACAGTTTCACGGCAATTGGAACCGAAAACATAATGATAGGAGGCGCCCCTTGCAGTCAGAAATAGGAAAAATAGCTTATATGATTTAAGCACTTTAATTTAATCAGAAAATGGCAATCACATAAATAACGAAAACCTATAAATACTTTGTGTTATAGGGTTATTATTTAGCATCAGGAAGTTAAATTTCAATCCGTCGCTTCGCGACATGAGTTACACTCGGCAAAAATTTTGGTAAATGAGTGAGCGAGAGTTCGCCTCGAGCTCACTCTCGCAGGTCACACAATAAATTTTCGCCTCGGAATATGACAATGAATAAATAGGCGAGGGCGAGCGATATGGCAAACAGCGAGCCCGAGCACAAGAGTTTGTGCCGAAGGCACAGTTTGAAAATTTTTTAAAGATGATGCACAAAAAACTTAAATTTTGCCGAAGGCAGATTGAAATCCTAAAAATTCATTATACAAAATGCTGCATAAAAAAAGAGGTTATTTCTTCGTATTAGACGCATTGCTGGGATTATTCATTCTTGTAATAGGGGTTTTCCTCATCACCTCAACTTATGTTGAAACGCCTAAGCCAACTCAAGTTGGGCTGCTTTCAGACTCTTTGATTGATTTTCTCTCGGGAAAGACAATAAAAAACTTTAACAGCCCATATGCCGGAATTGGAGGTGAGCTTTGGAAGCAAGGCGGTATAACAAATGAAGAAAATTCTCTGCTCCAGCAGATTGGCGAATTCTACTCAACAAATAGGCTGGAAATTGCTGAAAAGTTCATCCAAAACGTTTCAAATGGCGTTATTCCAGACCAGTTCAGTTTCGAAGTCTGGTTTAACAATGTAATTTTGTATCCGAAGGAGCCGTCACTTGAGCATAAGAAGTCAAAATCTGATTCAGAACTTTTGCTTACTTCAAAAAGGATTACTTTTGGCACAATGAACAGCACAACAACCAAGATATGGGGCCCGTACATGGTAGAGGTTTTTGTTTGGGAAAGGGGTACAGCTAAAGTAAGAACAACTTTCACTGAGCAAAGTGTATGCACAAATGCAGAAAGCTTAGGATTATGCGGAGGATTGGACACATTATATGCTCCAGGCTACAAATGTTCATGCTGCATAGAGCATAGCTTTTGCTGCGCCGGCTGTTCATAGTCGTCAAGAAAAGCGTGGAGAGGAAACGAATGAAATATCACAAAAATGGGATTTTTTTCACATTTATTTCAATTACTATAATGACAATATTCATTCTCGTGTTTACTCCGCAGTCTGATGTGTCTCTCCAAAAAGATTTAGAGAGCACTAGAACTAGAGTTAATTCTGTAAACAATTATGTGAATGACGTGGAAAACAGGTACTTCGAGGCAGTTCTTAGGGTATCCGGCTTTGCTGCAATAGAATCCTTGGCCCTCTATATGAACAAAACAGGCTTATACTTGACAGATTTGGATGCCGCATTTTACGAGGTGATTCTAAATGGGACAATCAACAATGTTCCTATAGACCCCATTACAGGAGAAAAATTGATGGAGGATAACACGCTGGTTAACTGGAGCAATAAGATAATTGATGCGGGAAGAGACACTTTGAATGTCAATACCACCATCATCATAAATAATGCAAGCGCATCTCAGACGACACCATGGGACATTGACTTGAGCTTAAGCTTGAATCTTACCGTTAAGTCGGGCACTGCAGATTGGAAAAATGTTGAGGCAGTCACAGCGACATTTGGCATTGAAGGCTTGGACGACCCATATTATTTGATTAATACCCTTGGAGAGTACAGAAACCTAGTAAGCATGTCCAACATTGAGTTTAACAAGTGGAACATCACCCATGTAAGGGAGCACATAAGGAATGGCACATATGTACATTTCCAAAACTCAATTGCGCCAAGTTTCTTGATGAGGTTTACAAACACAATAAGCAACTCAAGCTGCTGCGGCATCGAATCTTTTGTGAACCCAAACTTGATAAGCCCGTCTGACAGGATTGACAGCTATTTGGACTACATGCTTTGGAGCCCTATAAATGATCTGCCATGCGAACAGATTTACAATATAACAAATCCGCCAGGCAGCGAGGGCCTTTGGGATGAATTTAGGCACTTTAAGCTTGACACAAATCACACCTTGTTATACAATATTACTGATGTAGACGCTAAAAAAGCGTGCCCGTAAATAGTTAAATCATGAAGTTGCCTGCCAAAAATAATCAAAGTTGCTACTCTAAGTAAATAACTAAAGTTTTTATATCCTGCATAAAACTGAAGCTTATGCCGCCGCCCGATAATAGCATATTAAGGACAATCGCCGATGAGCTTATGGATTTGGTAAAGATAAACAAAAGAATATCTGTCGAGGAAGCGGCAAAAAAGCTTAAAACGCCGCTTTCAAGCGTGCAGGCACTAGTTGATTTTTTAGTTGAGGAAAGAGTCTTTGGCATTGAGTACAAATTTACAACCCCATATATTTACCTTTACAACGAAGGAATTAAGGAAGCCAGGGGAAAAGACAGAAACTTAACAAAGCAGCTGATAACCAAGGAGCAGTTTTATGAAAAGGCAAAGGAAAAAAAAGTGCCTTACCAGCAAATTGAAACCCTTTGGAGAAAATATCTCCAGCAAAATCTCGCCCACATTAGGGAAGAATTTTTGAGAAAATCAAGGGAAAACAAGTTATCAGATGAAAAAATAGAAAAGCTGTGGGAAAAGTATTTGACGTATTTGTAGCAAAAAATGGATATTGACGAATTTTTGGATAGGGAACTTTCTGACATAGGCATACAATCAGATAATGGTGAAAAACAGGAAATTGGGGTAAGCAGCTCTAAAGAGGAATTGCGGCCTTCACCTCTAATCGAAAATATAAAGACAAATTTATTGAGGGGGAATCTTGACCTTGCAGAGCAGGCCTACTCACAATTGTGGCATATTTTAGTTGTGCAGAAGCTTAAATGGAATAAAGAGCTTTATGAGCAGCTGTCTGTTTTGGGCAGGCAATTTATGAATATAATGAATAGCGCGTATAGCGACGTCAAGAAAAAAGCTGAGCAAATATATGCTCTCATCAACAGGGCGAGGGCTTCGCTGAGAGAGGGAAAAAAGGAACAGCCCTTCAAGCTCTATTCCGAGATACAGGAAATCAGTAATTCTATTCCTAATGTGTTTTTTGAGGAAAAAAGGATTATAGAGAGGCAAATAATAGACTTTTACAAAGAGATTAGAGGCACAACGGACAATGAGCTCTTGAAGAGGGTTTCTGACTTGATACAAGAGATTAATAGGCTGATTGACAACATAAGCATATCTATCAGGAGAAATGACATAACGAATGCAATCGTAAACTACAACAGATGCTCTGAGCTTTACAACCAAATCCCGGAAGGTTTTTTCAGGCACAAAAACTCAGCTGGCATGCGGCTTTTGGATGTTTACAAAAGCCTGAGCATTTACACAGAAATATCAATTCTTCAAAAGCAAATCGAGCAACCTCCGTATAAAAGGGCTCCAGAGAGCACACCATCAAAGCCAGTAACCGCGCCTGCAAAAGCAAATTTGAAAAACGCAGAAGCAGCTCCAAAATCAAGCTTGTTGAAAGAAAAAAAAGAGGATGCGAAAAAGAGCATAGAAAAGGGACTTTACAATGACGCATACAGGCAGATAGAGGAAGCGCTTAAGATCGAGCCAAATGACACAGAGGCTAAAGTGATATTTGCGAGAATAAAGACGTTGCAGTAGAGAACTATTCTCAAGGCAAAAAGCCAATCGATAAGATAATCAAGCCATAATTTAGAGTTCAAAATGGAAATGGGCAGCAGAATAATAGATACATACGAGCTGAATGTCAACAACATAGTTGTAGATGTCACAATAATTTCAAAAGAAGACGAGCCTGTGCCTACCTATAATATTTCCATAACAAACATTAGTGATACAACCAAGATAATTCTTGAAAAAATTAGGGATGAGTTTGTTGCAGAGGAGACAAGAACTTTGAGCGAGGAATCGAGTGTGTATGATGTACAGGAGCAGTTCAAAGAAAAAATACTAAAACTTCTCGCAAAATATTTTCCTAATGCGGAGCACAGAACCATGGATATGCTCATTAACTACATACTGCAGCAAAATATAGGGCTAGGCAATCTTGATATACTGCTTACTGACATAAACCTTGAAGAAATTGTGGTTAATAATGCCAAGGAGTCTGTATGGGTTTACCACAGAAGGTATGGCTGGCTAAAGACAAATGTGATTGTGCCAAATGAGTCAAGGATAAGGCACTACTCAACTATTATAGGAAGAGACGTAGGCAAAGAAATTACTATTTTAAACCCGTTGATGGACGCGCATTTAAAGAGCGGAGACAGGGTAAATGCAACTTTAAGCCCAATATCCTCGAAGGGGAATACACTAACTATAAGAAAATTTGCCGTAAAGCCATGGACGATAACTGACTTTATAAAAGAAAATGTAATTTCTTATGAAGGTGCTGCATTATTGTGGATGGCTGTGCAGAATGAGCTCTCAATTATTATTGCAGGCGGAACCGCGTCTGGAAAGACTAGCATGCTTAATGTGATATCTAATTTCTTCCCGCCGAACCAGAGAATAATCTCCATGGAAGATACAAGGGAGATAGTGCTTCCGCAGGTGCTGCATTGGGTCCCTTTGGAAACTAGGCTGCCAAACCCTGAAGGAAAAGGAGGAATTGAAATGCTCGATTTAATCGTGAACTCGCTAAGGATGAGGCCTGACAGGATCATTGTAGGCGAGATTAGGAGAAAAAAAGAGGCAGAAGTGCTTTTTGAAGCAATGCATACTGGACATTCTGTTTATGGCACATTACATGCAAATAATGCAAAGGAAACTATCAACAGGCTGACTAACCCCCCCATAGATCTGCCCAAGCAGATTTTGTCAGCATTGTCATTAATTGTCGTGCAGCACATTAACAGGCGAACTGGAAAAAGAAGAACTCTGCAGATTGCCGAAGTTCTTTCGGACGGCGAAGCCAGAGTCCTTATGCAGTTAAATCCTGTGAAAGATGTTCTGGAAATCATTAGCGAGCCGCTCGCCATTGCTCAGACGCTGAACCTGTACACAGGACTTTCAAAATCAGAGATATACGCAGATATGCAGTCTAAGATTATGGTTTTAAAATGGATGCTAAGCAGGAATGTAATAGACGTTAATAAAATAGGACTGGTAATGTCAAAATACTACCGCAACAAGCCGTTTATGCAGTCAAAGGGTGTTTGAAATCAGTTTTATACATAGATTGGCGTTATTTTTCCCATTGCTTAGGAACAGGCTTAGAACAGCCAATTTGCCGTATACACCGGCGAAGTACATCAAAAAAACTCTTAATATGAGTTTGTATGCTATTGTGCCTACAATTCTTTTTTTTTTCGTGCTGAAAAAAGCAAAATTGTCTCCGTTCCTGCTCATCCCAATATTTGTAATACTGTATATTCTGATTTTTGAATATCTCCTGCTAAGTGTCAAGGCTAAAATCAGGAAAAGAGAGCGCGAAATTGACAGAGAAGTAATTTTTGTCGGCAGGTATCTGCTTGTAAAGCTTTATTCCGGCAGGCCGTTGCTAAATGCCCTTATTGAAACCTCGGAGGGCAAAGGCATTACATCAAAGTACATCAAAGATATTGTGGACGATATAAATACAGGCAGCACAATAGAAACCGCATTAAACAATGCAATGATATACTCACCCTCAAGCAAATTGAGAAGGATACTATTCCATGTGAATAATGCGCTGCAGCTCGGCATAGATGTTACAAAGCCGCTTGAATCTGCTATCTATGAAATAACCAAGGAGGAAGAGCTTGAAATCAAAAAATACGGCAAAAAGCTCAATACTCTGGTAATTTTCTACATGATTGCAGCAGTTATCCTGCCTTCCCTCGGGGTTGCTATTTTAATAGTGCTCTCGAGCTTCATAAACCTTGCAATTGATTTGAAAGGGCTGTTGCTGTTTGTGTTTTTCATTGTCGTGCTGGAATTTATATTTATAACCCTTTTCAAATCCATCAGACCAGTGGTAAACCTGTAGAATGGCGCTTAAAATAATATTTTTAGAGGAATTTGGCAAGGCATTTGTGCCGAAAAGCCTAATTCCGACTTTAAGGAAGTACATGCTGAAAGCCGGCTTTAATGAAGTTCCCTACAAATTTTTTGGCTTGTTGTTTTACATTTCTTCGCTTGTGACTGCATTGATATTCATAACTATAATTTATCCATATCTTAAGAAATTCTCGCTTGTTGAGTTATCCGTTTATGCCTTCTTGGGATGGTTTATGATTCAGTTCTTATTTGCTGCATTAAGCATCCTGCTGGTTTATTTCTACCTCGACATTAAAATATACTACAGGACGAAAGGAATGGAAGAGGAGCTGCCGGATTTTCTGCAGGTTCTCTCCTCCAATTTAAAGGGGGGAATGACTTTTGAAAGGGCTTTATGGTCATCAATAAAACCAAGATTTGAGGTCATAGGAAGTGAGATGGCAAAGGCCTCAAAAAAAGTCATGACGGGCTATGAAGTAAGCAGAGCCCTTACAGAGCTCTCTGACAAATACGACTCATTAATGCTAAAGCGCACTGTCGACTTGCTGATAAGCGAGGTGGAAAGCGGAGGAAATGTGTCACTCCTTATAGACAGGCTTGTCGATAACTTAAAGGAGGTAAAGTCCTTAAAAGACGAGATGTCGGCGTCGGCAATTGCTTATGTGATTTTTATCTCTATAATTGTAATTGTTATAAGCCCTCTGCTTTTTGCGCTGTCTTTTCATTTGCTTATACTAATACTTAATTTCGTAGCCAAGGTTCACTTTGCAACGCAACGAGTATCAAATTTGCCATTTGTCTTTTCAAAGGTCAGTCTAAAGTCCGAGGATTTTAAGATATTCTCTATAATTACAATTTCAGTAATATCATTTTTTTCGTCGCTAATAGTCTCTATTGTTGAAAAAGGCGACGTTAAAAGCGGACTCAAATATATCCCAATTTACATGTTTGGCTCGATTGCATTATACTTCTTTTTTGTAAAAGTGCTTGGATTGTTTTTTAGTGGAATAATATAAAGATTCAAATTACTGGAGTTGTGCAGATTTTTTCAAAAAAAGCAAATAGTAGTAGTATGATGTT
>JBBSVT010000034.1:0-29947 GCA_038046685.1 Nanobdellota archaeon | reverse complement strand
AAATTTAATTTCTGGGATAAAAATCACTGAAAATATGAATATCCACGCAACGCCATAGTGACAGAAAAGTTTAAAAATTAAGAAGTTATCATTTGGTTTTGTGAGAAGCGCACAATTTTTTCAGGATTATCGAAAACAGGTATTGGACAAGAATTTAGCCAAACTAAGGGGTAATGCCGCAATACCGGAAAGATTTGAGCCTTACAAGGATGCTGCTATTTCAATTGTTGCAACGGTAAGGACAGAAGCAGAATTTGTTAATTATTTGTCAAGAATGGGCACTTTCGGACAAGTAGCTTATATGGCTGCCTTATTGGCTGTAACACAAAGACCAGAATTAGCAGCCTATATACCGGACTACAGTGTTGCAAAAGAATCACTTAAACTCGCAGAACAAGGGAGAGACCAATCTGGTTCTGTGCAACATGCTGTGCCTCAGATCAACATGGATAGACAAGGCACTCATCCAACGCATTCTTACAGAAAAGAGCCTCTTTCGTACCAGAAATACTCGTTACTAATATACTTAAAATCCTCAGCTCAAAAGTTATACAGCCCGGTTGAAAGTGAAGTCAAAAAATTATTTGCAGGAATTAGGAGCGTGTACCAATCAAGCACTGGAGCTTTCAGAGCCAGAGCAGATTATAAAGGGCAACACAATGTCCTCACTCATAGAGGTACTTCATTAGATGCATGCAAAAAAGCACCTCAAAGAAGACGATATTACCCAGATGATACACAAAATCTTGAACAACTGTTGAAAGCGGCCTAAACACAAAATATTATAAAACTAAACTTTTTCTTTAAGATTATGATACCTCAACTCCAGCGAAGTTTCCATTCAATTACCAAGTCTCTTGAAGTGCTGTATACTATAAATGATACAAAGCCGTGCTCCAGAATTCTCGTTTTTGAAGATGGATTAGACAAGACTATCAATTTTTTAAATCAAAATAAAATACATAATGCAATTTCAGATTTTAAAGTAGTAAAACAAAGCGTTCAAAGCGAATTCTATTCTGATAAATCGATAAAAGTTGGGGAAAATTCCGATCAGAAGGGCTACTTCTTGGTCTACTTGTCAAAAGATAAAGAAATTGCAGAAAAAGCCAAATCAATGGAATCAAAAAACAATCAAAAAGAATTTGGTTTACTGCTGGGCTATCCAGAATGCTGCTGCGATTTTTTTGAAAAAAATTTCAATGGGAACAACACAGATTTAACATTAAATGTTTTGGAAAATTCAGATAGCTATTATTTTTCATTTTATAACAATATCGCTGCAAGACATTTTGATGTCACTTTATTAAGCCACTTTCCTCACAGTTTTGATTGCAAGCCCTCAATTGAAGTTGCAAAAAGCAACTTTAAGACAATCCAAAAAGATTCGCCGCAGCTTGCAACGATGTTTTATGCGATTTTGCAAAGCGTGGTTATCTATACTTTGCAAGAAGGCATATTCTTATTAAAAAAATACGAGAAGCTTAATGATGAGATTATATATGACGATGTAGTAACTACCACCAATAGCAAGCTTTATTATCTGCTTTCCTCAAATAAGAAATTAAGGATTATTGATAAAAATAGTTTTGTTGTCAGTGATAGTAATATAAAAGGTCCACAATATGGCGTTATGGTTTTTGGTTGATTTTTATATCGTATTTTATTCTTAATTCATCTAGTTTACCTATAAGTTTTTTATGGTTTATTTTGAATATATACTCACCAAATTTCCATTCACTAGAAAACTATCTTCTCTTCTCAAAAACCTTGGATGGAAATGATGGCCATAATGGATTAGCTTTCCCCTCATTTCTCTAAGCAATTTGTTTTCGAGGCTTCTGTGAAGCGGCGCATCAGGGCTCAAAAATAATGCCCCATATTTTGAGAAATTGTGCTCAAAGAAATCCTTATTGTGAAATACTGCATTGCGAATCCCAAACTTTGCCTTCATTTCAAGTGCCTTATTATGAAGGAATGCGTCTATTTCAACACCTTCCGCATTCTTGCAAAACAAAGAAGCTATCAAAACAACTTTGCCATCGCCGCTTCCGATGTCAAGGAAATCCCCAACTTGGCTTAATTGCAATATTTTAAATGTGCGGTATATTTCATCTGATATTGACGCATTCCAAAATCCTCTGGAAGTGCTCCACATCGGAAGTTTGCCTGCTTTCAAGAGATTCCTGTAAAAGCCATCATATTCCCTTTTTATGTTGTTAAAGGCAAAATCATTCATTTTACGCCAAATATCAAATACAGAGTTGGTTTAGCTATTGAATCCTAGTTGCTTTGCTTATTTAATCTTTGCCATTGGGAGCGCATTACTGGCATTTGAATTGCCACTTTGAAACAAAAAAGTCGAAAGTGTTATATATGAAGAAAGTATTGGAATTTATTATTCCAATTATATCTTGGCGGAACATAAATAAATTTTTTATATGTATACTTTCAACATAAAATATGAAAAATACCTTACAAGCTTTAAAATACCTTTTGATAATCATTTTAGTAAATTTACTCATTCTATTCATATTTGCCAATACAGAGGGCCCCAAAGATGGGGAGGAACAAGTTAAAGATTTGATTCATTTAAATGAATATAAACTTGATAAATACTTAGTTAAAGAATATTTTCTTGATATAATAACTCCAGGCGGAGCAAATAATCTCAAAAGACATGGGTACTTCCTTGTTTATTCAATTGAGCAAGATGAAAATCTAGGGAATAACATTATTATCCCAGAAAGTATATTCTATAGCAAGGTTATTATGAATATTTTTAATCCAATAACAGAAATTAATAATGATATATTTAATGAAAATTTTCTGTTGTTCTCTGATGACTACAATATCGCCCAACAAATTTTTGATGAAGAAGTGACACGCAGTATATTGGAGCTACAAGAGGAAAAAATTTTAATAGGTACACCAGTTATAAATTCAATCATAACAAATGAAAAAGAAATACAAATAAGAATTTTTAGAGCAAACACGAGAGAGAGAATAAATATTGAAACTTTTTTAAAAAATTATTATTTATCAATGGAACAAAAATTTAAGATAGTTAACCTATTAGTTCATATGGTGGCAAATCTTAAAAATGAAAAAATACCAAGCGATAGTAATGTGGAAGTAACTTATATATATGATGCACCTTAATTACAGTCTATTAAAATGGCAGGAGCAAAACAAAAAATCAACAATTGGCAAGGGGCTTCAATAGGTATAGGTGCTGTAATAGGAATAAATGTAGTATCAATAGTCGCAAAAAACTACATAAAGGAGGTGAGTGTTTTTACGTATGGTATTATAGGGGGTATAGGAGCCTTAATAGGGGCCGGAATTGGACTTCTCCTCTATAAGATTGTCATAAAGACACGGGATAAGAAAAAATCATATAGGACATTAAACATAATCCAAACAGTATTATTGTTTGCCGGCATTTTTCTTGGTTTCAAAAATGTGCAGCCTATGCTATTGATTTCAGGCTATACATTCATAGTTTTAGGAATATTAACTTTTGGTTCATATTTGTATTTTAAGAGAGCGCCTGTGTTATGGGTCAATGAACAAAAAGGGTTAATGGCTCTAATTTGGACAATTTTTGAAGGAACTGCGGTCATAGCCGTTGGAATTTATATTTTGATTAATCTGTAGGAATATTCTATTGACCATATCTAAAGCTAAACTTTCTTAATCATAAGTTTGTTGTCTTTAACCTCAGCCCCTAATTCATCGCCCGTTTTCAAACCCAATTTTTCAATTAATTTATTTCAACCTGCAAACCCAAATCAATCCAAATAATCGGTTTTGATAGATACAATTATGATTTCCCTAAAACTTATTGTAAATTATAATATATAATGAAAAGTTTTAAATATAAGTTAAATCTTACTTTTAAGATAGGTGATAACAATGGCAGAATTAATCGAAATGGGTACTATGAGCTCAAGAGGACAGATTTCCATACCCAACGACATTAGAAAGGAGATGGGGCTTGAGGAAGGCACTAAAGTGGTGTTTCTCCTGACGGACGACGCATTGATGGTAAAAAAAGCCACCATGGAGTCATTTGCGTCCATCACAAAGCCCTTAAAGGATGTCAAGAAGAAAATTGATGAGCATGAGGTAACTGCTTTGATTCATAGAATAAGGGCACGCAGGAAATGATTAAGATAACTGCCGACATAAATGTCTTGGTTTCTGCAACTTATTGGGCCGGAGAGGCGTATGATACCCTGGAGCTGGTGGAAAGCGGAAAAATTGACAACATAGTGTTGCACGAAATAATGAACGACTACAAGGAAACCTGGGATGATGATGAATTAATTGAAAAGGTCAGCAAATTCAGTTTAATCGCATCAAAAAGCGCTGAAAAGATAACTGCAATGTCTATATTGGTTCATCCAAGGGAGAAATTAAATGTTGTAAAGGATGATCCGGATGATGATAAGATTATAGAAGCTGCTGTTGAGGGCAAAGTAGATTATATAGTGAGCTACGATAATCACCTCTTAAAGCTGAAAGAGTATAGGGGCATCAAGATAGTAACTCCAAAGCAATTTCTTAATTTATTTAGAAAATAATATAAACCTGTATAAGCAAAGTAAATGATTGAGGATTTCAACTTATAGGCCAAAATCTATAGAAGTTCTTGGATTTAACAAATACAATTATGATTACTATTATAAAAAGGAATCTAATCTACGATCTGAATGGTAATCTTATCATAGACTATTCATTTTATAGAGAATAGATAAGAATAAGAACAAACTCAATCAATATAGTGGCTAAAACGCTGCTGTTTGAGATTGCTTTGTTGCTGTACAATCTAAGGCAGTGGTTTAGACTGGAGATTGAAGGAATAACATTGAGAAAATTTACCAAGTTTGTATTGGTGCTTCTTGAGAAAATAATTGCGGCGGATAAACCTTCGCCTTTAACGTTGACGAAAGTAAGCAGTGTTTTGTTATCGGCTAGTTAGCAGATTTTATTTTGTGAATATTTTTTAATAGGTTATTTAGTTAATGTTCAATCGTTATCGGGGTTATTAATTATCAGGATATTGATTTTTATGCTGTTTGTTCTGATGACTTTTGGAATCTCTGTTTAAAACCAAAAACTATAAATAGAAGGGTACACGCTCTATTGGATATAACATCCAAGACTCGTGGGCTAAACCCTGCTTGGTGTTCCAGCAAGGTGCAAATTTTGTCTAAAAAAACACTCGCCGAAAGGGTATTAAGGAATTTTTTCAGGATTAAGCTGAATAAAGCCTCTGTAAAGGTCCCTATACTTAGGATTAGAAAAAACAAGCCCGCAGTGCAAAAAGGCCGAGAACAAATTCCTGTTTCTTCCATTGTAAGCCTTTTAATTAAAAATGCGGTTGAAAAATCGAAAAGCGAGAAGAAAGAAAAAAAAATTGTTGAAGCGGAAAAAGGCTATGCTATTTTAAAAGAGGAAAAAGACACCAGAGTAGGCGGATATGGAGCTGTTTCAAAAGGATATGAAAGTGCGCCTCATTTTAGTTACATCAGCTATGGGAAAATATTTGGCTACCTTGGAAAATTAAGAACGCAAAACCCGTACGAAAATATGGCTGAGCATCTTGCCACACTAAATAAATCGGCAGAAAGCCAAAGCTTTGTTTTAGCCGACGGAGAAGCAATCGATAAAATAGGAAGGTATGAAAAATATTTGAAGAGCCCGTTTATCGATACTCCGACCATGGCACTGTCTCTTATTCCGGTTGCTGGCTTAAGTTCTGGAGAATGGGAAGACATCAAGATGCTTATGAAGCTTGACCCGTCAGCATACACTTTGAAGACTAAAACCTCTTAATGCATTCCTGTCTCTTTTTTCAATTTATAAAGAACTTGCCTGCTTGCATCGAGCTTGCTGGCTGCTTTTTCCCCTTCTGTCATATACCTCTCTGCTGTATTAAGCCTTTCGCCAATCTGGCCGATTGCAGCTATTTGCTCGTTTGACAAGTTAATTCCCATACCTGCAATTTGTTTTAGCTCTGAATAAGCATGGTAGGTTTCAGCAACTGCCTGATATCCTTTTGTGCTTCTTATGAAAGCGGATGGAGCTTCTTCTTTCGCCTTTCCTTCCAGCCTTTGTCCACTCCCTGATTCAAAAAGGCTAGATATGTCAACTGGCTTTTGTTCAGGGGCAATCTCCTCAGCAATTTTGTCAGTCTTTAATTCTCTCATTGACTCAATTATCAGCTTCTCGATCTCATTGACTTCCTTTTTTTTCTCTTCCTCCATCAATTTCAGTTTTTTGATTCTTTCCTGTGGCGACAGCCTTTCTAATTCCTTTTTGTTAATGCTCATTTTAATCCTATTTTGATATTATTTTATGTTGAAGTATAATAAGTTTGCTTTAAATAAAGCCAATATTACGAAACTCATTAAAGATTGAACTTTGAAAAAAAGCGATCGAATCAAAAAATAGCGTAAAACAAAAATTTTCTCTTA
Source organism: Nanobdellota archaeon (assembly GCA_038046685.1). GTDB lineage: Archaea > Nanobdellota > Nanobdellia > Woesearchaeales > GW2011-AR4. The sequence goes on along the minus strand of JBBSVT010000034.1, from coordinate 23,462 downwards.
AATATTCTCCCATAAATTACAGATTAAACCTTTATTATCTTCAGCTTTATCTGACGGTCCAGATTCTCGCAGTGGTTGTACGCCACTTACAGAATTTTTACAACTCTCTTTGTATTCCTCATTATCATGGGCTTCGCATAGTTTTTCATTCTTGTTACATTGTGCCGCAACATCTACGCATTTGCCTTTGGGAACTTTTGCGTCAAGATATTTATTGCCTTTAAACTCAAATTCATTGCAGACACTGACATCATTACCATCAATAGCAACTTGACCAACTACCCATTCTTGGCATACATACCGTGGAATACGGGACCCTGTAAGAATATAATCCTGTTCTGCACGCTCCTTGTCTATATCGCTGCACAGGCTTTGATTTCTTAGTATGATCGCCATAGTTGTTATACATTTATACCTAAAATCTGATTCTAAATTATAACAGGGAGAAGGGCTATTGGTTTCTACGGCTAGGTTTGTATAAACATTCGAAAGGCAATTTGTCTTATCATTATTGTCAAGCTCATCGCAAATTTTGTCACTTGTACTAACTTCTGATAATTCCATCAAGCACAGTGCCTGATATTTTCCTTTAATATTGCTGCAAAGTTTGTCGTCTTTGTTTGCTTTTGCAAAATAACCATAACAATAGGCTTTTGCTTCCTCATTTTTAATTGTTTCGCAATCAAAATCTCTTGGAAGCTCGGCAATTTTCTTTTCTACACAATTTCCCATATCGTTTTTCAGCTCAAGACAATCCTTAAATAAAGGATCTTCCAAAACCTGCTTACAACCCACCAAAAGCAATACTGTTGCCAAAAAGACTATTGTTATTATCCTCATTAGTGCTCAAAGAGTAGATTAAAGTCGAGATATAATAACTTTTTGGTCATCGGGTATTGGTCAATCTGTGGCTGTTAAATTTCGGCTGGTAACTATCTGCTGTTTATACCCATTCAACTCCGCAATCTGTGCAAATCCATTTACTATACTTATCATTCTTTTCATAAACCATTTCTTCTCTAACCGTATAATCCCATCCCCTATACACCGTTAAAGTCATTCCACCTGTAATAATCTCTGTTTGTTTTATACTATCGCAGTTAGAACATTTGTCTGATTTTGGCATTGCCATTAAAACCACCTCAATAAAAGAAAAAGTAAAAGTCTATTTAATACATTTCTCTAAATTTCTATACGAAGTTGAGGATTATTCGTATAGTGAATTGATAACCGTATTATCTCATTTTCTGTCTTGGTTTCTTTCCCATTTTTTATCCTATCAAGAATATGTAAAATTTCATGTATGCATACATTAGTTATGGCTTTATTTACATCCCCATTAAAATATCGGTGTTCCGCCATTGCTATCATCTCTTTTTTAAATAGACAAATCCAATGGATTCCAGCTTGAGATTTTGTAGAGAAGCCTGCCTTTCCTCCGCCATGATGTCCATCGCTGTTTTCCGCCAAAGTAACTTCTACTGGCGTTTTAGTTAGTTTTTTTGGAATACTCCATTGATAAAAAAATTCTAAATTTGTTCTTTTTTCAATAGATTCAAAACATTGTTGGATTGCTATTTCTATTTCTTTATTCTCCATTTGCTTTCAAACTTTTCTCTAATAGTTCCTTCCATAAATCACTTTCGTTTATCCCTGCCCTTCTTACTGGTGTCATCTTTAATTCTTGGTGTTTTCTCACAAAATTGTAGTATGTCCTGAAATTGTCCGCATACTGCTTTTGGTTGCCCTTGAAGCCACGCATTACCTTATCTCTCTGCCTAAAACTTTCGTGAAATCTCTCTATTATGTTGTTGTTGCTGTCATGCTGATTTAGCGAGACATATCTATAATGTGGTTTCGGGTTTTCGTAAGTCATAAACTTTTTTCTTACTGCTCTTTCGTAACTGAAAGCCCCATCTGTTACGATTGTCTTGGCTTTCTTTTGAGCGGTTGCTTTCGCAATCTGAAAGGTCTTTCGGGCATCTTCATAAGTCCTTGTCGGGCTTTGGTTTGAAGCTAATAAAAATCTCGTTTCATTGTCAAGGACATTCCAAATATACGCCTCTTTTCCCTTTACTTTTATGAATTGTTCATCAGCATTCCATAAATCAGAAACATTTGGCTTCATTCCCTCTACATATTTATTTATTCGGCTATGTAGTCATTAACCTAATTAATAATTGTTACATGGGTTACTTTCAAGTCAAATAACTGCTTCATGCTGCCAGCAATTCCACGATAAGAAACTCCTTTCATGTAATGGTCTATTGCGGTTATAACACATTCTGTATTGCCTTTGATTTTGCTTACTGGCGAATTGACAAACCTTTTTCCGCAGTCTTGGCAATGCCACTTCAGTTTCTTTCCCATTATGGTTTTGCGTGAGCCATCTTTCTTGATATTGGCGCTATCGCAGTAAGGGCATGGCGTTGAAGTGCTTACTTTGTGCTTGTATTCCTGAACTTTGAATTTAAGGGCAAAATAAGTTTTCAAAAATAAAATGTGCTTACATAGGTTATCCTCTTTGTTGTCAGGGCATTCGCACGAATACCAACCATTCTTTATTGAAACCTTGTATTTGGTATTCTTGTCAAACTGGCCCGGTATAAAATACTCGTTAAAGCCATTCTTTATCGGCTCTACGCCTGACTTCAACATATCTAAACTTCTTGCTTTCCTTGTTTCGTATTTTTCTTTTTCCATGTTCTCACCTAATGTTATATTGGGTTTATAATACATTATTAGTATTATAATGCCTTTCTTATATTATAAAGAAGGTATTACATATATATAAATTTTTCGCTATTATAACATATATCTAGTATTATAATAACATTTATATATTAGAACACTTTTTAAGTGTTATATGGACAGCTTTGACCCGATTTTTCCAAAATATGGATTAAAATCAGACCCCTATTTTATAGAGCCACTTTTGATAGAAGGTGGAACTGTAACCTTTGAGTCTTTTATAGGGAGAGACAAAGAAAGTAAAGAACTTCACAAAATAATATCAATGGATGGTGGAAGAAGATGTATGGTCATAGGTGAAGCTGGAGTCGGTAAGACTACCTTAGTTAACTATGTAAGGTCTCAAGCAAAAAAATCATCTTATTTTTCTCCGAATGACGAAATACGTATTGAAGATTATTGGAAAGTTAATGATGTGATAATCAATACATTGCAATCACTTTATATGGAAATTAAAAATAAAGGATTAAAGCTTGATGACCCTAAATTAATGGATGTTATTGAAGATTTATTTCAACTTTCAACAATAATTAAAGATTCAAATGCAGATATTGATTCTTTTATGTCAACAAATACTTTACAACTTATGGATTTATTCAAAAAAATTACGAATCAGATAACAAAGTCTGGTTATAGGGCAATAATAATTCAATACAATAATTTTGATAATATTGACGACCCTGTTTATTTATCAAGATTATTAAACAATCTTAGAGATTTCTTTATGAATCCTAATGTTATTTTCATTTTTATTGGGGATGGTAATTTTCCGCATGTAATCAGTTTTAAATCAAGATTAAGACAAATATTTATCTTTCCAGAAATTCAAGTATCCACCTTACCTTATGGAAATGTTAAAAACATTATAGAAAAAAGAATTTTATTGTTAAGATTAAATCCGCAAATTCAAATCATAAGACCACACTCTGAAGAAAGTTTGAGAATATTATATGAATTATATGATGGAAATATTAGGGATATATTAAATAGTTTATCAAGTTCTGTTGATGGAAATACGGTTATGGAAGCTTCTGTTGTAAGAACAAAAGAAATTTTGATTGAAAAGGCTAAAATAATGTTTTTAGATAAAGTTTCACCTACAGAACTAGAAATATTAAATCATATAATATATGCAAGTCCTATAACTAACACAGAATTAGCGAAAAAATTTGGAAAACCACCACAAAATATTTCTAAATACCTTAAAAAATTACAGAATATAAAAGCAATTAAAATTCATAGTGTTGACGGTAGACAAATTTTTTATAAAGCATCACCAGAAGCTATGTGGTTAAAATTAAAGGTTTCTTCAGAAGAGTTGATTATTGAAAAACAAAATCAAAATCAAAGATTAGTTGTGCTACAAAAGAGATTGAAAGAATATGGTTTTTAAACTATGGCTGAAACACAACTTAAAGATTTATTAGAAGATTTTGATAATAAATTTCCAAATCCATTATTCTGGGATGAGGCATTAAAAAGACATTCATCTTCTCTTCTTAATAGTGCTTGCAGTTCAGGAATTGCAAGATTGGGGTCAATGGAAGATAGAACTACTTTATTTTTAAGCTCTGAAGGCATAAGTTTGTTGATTCAAATGCGAACTAAAAAATCCATTGATGATTTAAGCCACTTAATCAAGGAATTTGATAGGTCAAGCAGAAAATTTAGTAATGCGTTATTTTGGCTAACTTTAGCTTATACTCTATTTTCGCTTTTAATCGTGTTAAAGGAATTTTTCCCAAAAATTTTTCACCCATTTTAAGATTTCACCCGTTTCTTACCAGCCAACACTTACCGGTCAGGGATTTACCAATACCTGGTCATCGACTAATGACAGAATCACATGATGGAACACTCTTATAAGTTTCCATTAACTGCATAAGTGCATTATTCTTATTCCAGCGGCACAGCACTCCAAAGCGTCCAGTCATTTGATGGAGCGTAACCTCCAAATATATAGTATGGCGGCTTGTTTTGGCCAAAGAATGAATATTGTACATCACTCCATGTTTGAGGAACTCCAGCGCCCCTAAATCCCATTCCGTAAACCGGTGAGCCGAAAAAACGCCATGTTTTCATCAATCCATGGAAATCGCTTAAGTCTGTCGAGGCATCTGCTCCTGGCTCTACTGTCACCGCTTTCTCATATCCATATTTCTTAAGAATAGCCATTATCTCCCTGATTGGGCTGTTGCCTTGTCCTGGGCCAAGATGGTCGTCGTGATAGCCATAGTTGTCAGCAAGATGCACATTTCCAACCATTTTTTCTTTCGCTAGGTTTTCAACTTGGTTAAGGACCCATGTTTTAAAGGCGCCTTCATTCTCTTCTCTTGTTTTTCTTGGATCATCCTGCCAATATTTGCGCCACAAATTAATATGCCCAGTATCAAGAGTTGCCTTAATATGTCTCTCAGCAAGCTTTTGGGCTTCTTCCCTGCTCACACCCATGTAATAAGGATTTGGCTGTATAACTCCTTTTCTTAGCTTTTCTTCATCCATTACCTCTGGAGCCATGCTAGCCCCATACTCGATTTCAGGGTGTGTTAGCATCTCAACCATTCTCTCTCTTGATTTTGTTATTATCCATCTTAATTCCTCTAAATGGCCCCCAAATCTTTCTGGAAAGATATGCTCAACTGCGACAGTCACCGGATTGTTAGGGTCTCTAGTTTTTCTCAATGCGTGTATGCCTGCCTCAGCATAAAGTCTTACTCCATGTTTTTCGAGCCTTTTGATTGGTGTGACTATATGTTGTTTAGTTTCAAATGTATCCTCTGCCTGCTGCAATTGCCCTGAAGCTGCTGTACGAGCGTACTCTAATTGTCTTCTGTTATCCTCTACAGCTCTTTTTATAAGGTCTAGAGGATGTTTCATTTCAGGAGCCGCAAAACCGGCTGTCATATTAAATAGTTCTCGGTCTTCTCTTAAAATTTTCCACTGCTCTTCTTGGGGTATAGATTTATCCATTTGCTCATAAAATTTTCTAGCTTCTTCAAGCTTATTCAAGGCTTTTATGTGTTTTTCCGTATTCTGCCCGTAATAAACGGACCAGCCCCTGGCAATTCCCTCATTAGCGTCAAGGGTTGCTCTGACATACGCTTCTTCAGGATACATTTTTTCATAATAGTTTGGCTTTCTGCCCTTTTCTCTCAAAAACTTCTGTTCTAAGTATTTGTTATATTCTTCTGATTCCTTTTTAAAATCCTCGAATGACTTCTGTCTTATCTTAAATTCCTTTTTGTATTCATCGAATTCAGGAACCCTGCCGCTTCCGGGATCATAAGGGTCGAGTATTTTTCTTCTTTCATAATCGATGTAATCCCCGTCATATATAATTCTTCCAGCCGAGTCCTTTTCAAGACCCCGGATGTAGACTTTATTGCCGTTTTGGTCAACCCCCCATCTTCCTGTTTTTTCACGTCTCCACTCAGGATGCGCTACCAATCTGTTTTTCTGCACAGTCTCAATCTTAGCGTGAGTTCTGTCGTCGAGCAACTCAAACCTTGCATCCATCTCCTGAGTGTGCGCCTGCTTAAACAGCAATCTGCCGCTGGGATCTCTGGCAAGGTTTATCCTATTGGTTTCATCATCAAGATACATATCTGTCATAGGCCTCTCAAATTCGCCAGAATGGATAACCACAGAGCCGCCGCCCATATCAGCTTGGAAATCAATTGCCCTTTTCAGCTCAAATAAATCCTGCGTTGCATTATATATGGAATAATTGCCTCTTTCATCCCTGCCCATCATCCCCATTAACTGAAAAGACGCATGAGTAGTAAATTTAACCTCATTTGCCATAGACAGCTCTCTTATAGCTTGTCTTTGATCTTCGCCAAACATTTCGGGCGTTTGCGCATTTCTTGATCCGGTCCTATATCCCGGAAACTGTATTTCTATATTTCCAGCGCCCATTCTTATTTTTGAGTAAATTCCAGCAACATTTGCAGCCGATATACCCATAGGCACACTCATTCCTATATCCTTTATGCCCAGCTCCGCACCATATGGCGGTTTTTCTCCATAAAGCTGGGGGTCCATGGCATTAAAATAGTCAACAACTGGGTGATGAGAATAATATCCTGAGCTAAATTGCATTGTTTCACCTTTTTATTTAATCCTTATACTACTAAAAGAGGTAGTATAAATAATTATTGTAGTATTTTTTATTTGACTTATATACTGGAGTATATACGAAAACCGAAAGGTATTTAAATAAGTAATATACGAAAAGGTATACTGGTATATTTATACACAAAAAAATATACTAGTGTATCAAAAAAGAGGTAAATGCAAGAATTGCTCTTGTAACACTTGGAAGGCAAAGAAACAATCGACCTGTTCGCGCTTGAAATGGCAAGCGAGTCTCTCATGAGTCTCACGAGTCACTGCGAACTAGCGTTTTAACCTGAAGCCTTTGAAGAATATGCCTCTTTTTTGAAATCTTTGCAAAATGGAGCCAGAACTCGAAATTTTCAGGGACAATGTAGACTCGTGGATTAAGCAAATTAGAAGAGAGTTTTCCGAATTCACAGACCTGCCCGGAATTGTAAATGAAAATGCAGACAATATACAGCACAATTATGAATTAATCTACGAGTTGAAAGATGAGATTGAAGAGTTAAAGCAGGAAATTAATGCCTTAAAATTAATTCAAATAATCAGCTTAAAGCAAAAAACAAATCAAAAGGCAGAGCAGCACCAACAAGCTTAATCCAGCTCATTAACTATCTTCTTTAAAACATTGTCAATCACGACTAATAAATTCCTGTCTGTTAATTCCGAAACATATACTTTTCCATTGTCAATTACTTTCGCGTGAACTTGATACTTTTCGCTTTTCTCTCTTTCATGCACCGGCTTGAGGGTTATATGCAAAGTTTCCAGTTTTTTTGTTAATTCCGAAATTCTCCTGGCGTGATTGCCTATAATTTTCTTCAAAACGACCATGGAAGAGCTGTCAATATCCCTAAAACCAGTTAATTCTATGTTTCCTCCCAATTTTAAATTTTCATCGTTCATGCTGATTTATTGCATCAAATCTTGAAATATAAAAAGATTGTGATTGTGCGTGTTGTTAAATAAAAGATATAATTATAAATAAGGTTTGTTAACAATGGGGTATGGCTTTAGTCGAATCGTTTTCCGGCATAAGAGGCATCTATGACAGGGATTTTACAGACAGCATTGCAGTTAGATATGCCTATGCCTTCTGTTCCTTTGTACGAGAGAATTCAAAAAAGAATTGCCCTACTATTGTGATAGGCAGAGATACAAGGCCTTCTGGCGCAAAAATAATTGACGATATTTTGGGAATTTTGGATTGCAACTTTATTGATGCTGGCATTGCCCCAACTCCTGCAGTTGAATTTGCAGTAAGGCATTTTGACGCAGATGGGGGCATTATTGTCACAGCTTCGCATAATGAGCCAAACTGGAATGGATTTAAGTTTTTGGCAAATGACGGCAGTGTCTTGAATGAAATCAGCATAAACCAGGTTATCCGCAATTTTAGGCTTAAGTCTTTCATAAATTTTCATAAGGTACAGGAAAGGAAAATTTTTAAAAAAAACGCAGAGGTGATGAAGGGATACATAGACTTTATTTTAAACATTATTGACAGGACAAATATTGAAAAAATAAGAAATTCAAAGTTAAGAGTTGTCCTTGATCCAAATGGGGGAACCGGAGTTATTGCAAAAAGAATTATGGAGCAAATCGGAGTAGAAGCTGCGGCAATCAACGCAGAGTATGGCAGTTTTGCCAGGACAGTTGAGCCGACTGAAGACTCTTTATCCTATTTGAAAAAAATAATTGTCGAAAATGAGGCGGATTTTGCAGCTGGCTTTGACTGCGATGCCGACAGGGTTGAAATTTTGTTAGGCAATGGTCAGCTGCTGTCTGGCAATTATGCCATTGCCTTAATTGCTGATGAACTATTGTCCCATGCCAGTAATCCTGAACACAACGTTATTGTTGTCAATGACGCAACTTCAAATGTCGTGAGGGATGTTGTTGAGAAATTTGGGGCAAAAATAAAGGAGGTTGAGGCAGGTGAAACCAATGTTGTCAAGGAGATGGATAAATCAAAGGCGATTGTTGGAGGCGAAGGCTCGAGCTGCGGAGTGATATTGCCGCCGTCAAAATGCAGAGACGGCATCTTAACTTTGCTAATGATTTTATCCATTGTCGCGAATAAACAAAAAAAGTTAGAGGAACTAATTTATGAAATGCCAAAATATTATACATTAAGGAAAAAAATAGGCGTTGATTCATCAAAACATAACTCAACAAAAAAATATTTAAAGGGTTATTACTCAAAGAAAGGATTTAAAATTAAAGAAAGTGGCGGAATTAAAGGCGGATTAAAAGTTATAACCGACAAAAATTCTTTTGTATGGTTCAGGGCGTCAAAAACAGAATCGGATGTTTTCAGGATAATAAGCGACTCTAATAACGAAGAACAGTCTAAAAGACTAATGGAGGAAGCTGTTAATATTTTTAATAAAGCCAATGAATGAAATAAAGAAATCCAATAAAAGTGAATTTATTGGGAGAATAGAGCGTGAATTGTTATCCACTTTAATTAACTATACGGTCCCTTTTTTCCATAAGAAAATCAGCATAAAAACAGCACAAAAAGAAAAAGGCAGAGTAGCAAAAAATCTAGAAAATATCCTTGCTGACCAGAAACCAAAAATCAGATTTAATGATATAAAAGAATTGGAATTCTTATTAATGGGCATATTAAGCGGAAATATCAAATCAAGCAAAAGCTCGGGTATTACTTCACGCGATTTTGTTTATACATTAACACTAAAACGGCAAAAAACCGCTAATGAAAAAACCAAGAACTATTCATTCTCAATAAAATATGAGGAAAATCAGGATGAAGAAAGACTAAAGGTTTCAATTAAAAAAAGTGGAAAGGAAGTTTATTCCGCTGGAACATCGAATAAAAAAGAATTAAGAGACGGGATTATTCCATATAGCACAACACTTTCATATGAAGACAATTATGCCGAGGAAAGATTAAGCATAACTTTTAGGCAGCAGCTAAAAGGATATATGCGGCAGCTTATTGAAAGCAAAGACGATATGACAAATAGAGTACCGCTTAAATGGCTGAACATTCTTCCAGAATCCCTCATGGGCGGAATTCTTGGATTTACCTATCTCGGAGAAAATTTCATGGGCAGAAGAGCGGATTTGACAGGAAAAACCGCAAGAATGGTTGATATTCACGAAAGCATACATACTCCTGACGAATACGAAACAAGAATCCTGACAAGCTGGATAATGGAAAAGTCAAAAAGTAAATATGTAAGGTAGGAAATGAAGTTAAGAACTTTTTTAATAATTGCAGCCATCGTATTATTCTTGGTAATTGGCTGCTCAGCTGAACTAACAACAAAGAAAATAGAGGAGAAGCAGCCCCTAAACCAGGTTATCGAGACAGGAACGAAAAAAGGAGAAGCCCCGCCTGATTTTGTGGCCAGAACAACAGAAGGCAAAGCAATAGTTTTGGGAAATTTGCTGAGAAGCAACAAACCAGTCATAATTTATTTTTTTGCAACATGGTGTCCTTATTGCCACCAAGATTTGACAGCTTTGTCAAAAGTTTACAAAGAGTACAGTGATAAAGTGAGCATTATCGCAATGAGTCTTGACTTGAGTGAAGACAGTGAGAAAATCGGAAAATACAAGGCAACATACCCTGAACTGCAAAGCGTTATGTTCGCTCCCGGAACAAGAGATATACTTATCAAATACAATGCTATAAGGACAACAACAAAGTTTGCCATTGGAAAAAACGGGACAGTAATCTATTCGGGCTTTGGGGCGTTCGATGATGAGCAATGGAAAACACTGCTTGACAGGCTGGTTAAAGAATAGGGGGTAGAAATGAAATTAGCAATTTATTTTTTGATTGCGGTCGCATTAATTTTTTTGGGATGTACTGCAAATGAACAAGATACAATTAAAGCCTATTCTACTTTTGAAAATGCCACTTACAAAAATATGTCAGTGGACGAATTAAACCAACAATTGAAGAACAAAGACTTTGTGCTTGTAGATGTGCACATTCCAGAGCAGAGTCACATAAATGGCACCGACACCTTTATACCGTATGACGAAATAGAAAACCAGCTTGACAATCTTCCAAGTGAGAAAGATTCCAAAATAGTCCTGTACTGTAGAACTGGACGAATGAGCGAAATAGCTGCGCAAAAACTTGCTGAGAAGGGTTACTCAAATGTCTATAATGTTGTTGGCGGCATGGTTGAGTGGGTTAAGAGAGGCTACGATAAGTGATTATTTATTCCGATGAACCTGAAATGTCCATTATGCAAATCCAATGAAATTGTCCATTACATAGGGGCGCAGTTCGGGAAATACCAATGTAAGAAATGCAATTATATCGGAGTGATCGTAATTGAAGAAAATGAAAGGTCAAATAAAAACTAAATCAAAAGGCCCGTTAAGAAATAGAAAATTAGTTGCAGTCCTTATAAGCATTGGAACATCAATCTTATCTTATGTGATTTTTGGAACAGTGACTGCAATTATCTCAAACGGGTTTTTTACAAGAATGACTCCTTTTGGACTGTGGGAGCAAATTTCATTGATAGTTACTTCACTGCTTCTCGGAACCTATTTTGGCCTAGCGTATTATGGAAAGGCGTCAGGGAAAGACAAAGTGTGCACTACAACTGCAGCAGCCGGCGGGATATTTGGCTTTCTCACTTTCGGCTGCTCGATCTGCAACAAGATTCTTGTGTTTTTTCTTGGAGTTGCTGGAGTATTTACTTACTTCGAGCCAATAAGACCGTTTCTTGGAATTGTTAGCATTCTTTTTCTTGGATTTGCAATTTATAAGAAAGCAGAAAATATAACGGCAGCATGAAATGAATATCATAATTCATCTTCTTGCTGGAGTTTTGCTCGCATTAATTCTTGCATTAATTTTCAAGAAGTTCCGAAGCAAAGAAGAATTCAAGAGAATGACATTGTGGTTTTCTGCTTCTAATTTGATTGACATTGATCATTTGCTTACAAATCCAATCTATGGCCCGTCAAGATGCGGGATAAATTTCCATCCATTGCATTCTTGGTTTATGTTCCCATTTTATGTTGGTGGTCTTTTTTACAAGAAAACTAAATATTTATGCATTGGAATTTTGCTGCATTTAGCTTTAGATAGCATCGACTGTGTTTTGATGAAGTTCTAAGTATATCTTTCTACGCTAGATATGACTAGGTAAATAGAAACCAATAACAATATCACACTTATAAAAGCCAACGCTAGCCCATATTTTAGTATTGCTAAAGAGCCGGAAAATCCAATAAGGGATAATAGCAATGGCTTGCAAAACGGGCATGTAACATTGAAGAAACTTAAAAACGCCCCAAAGAAACCAACCCTTGCAGAGCGCATCAGTTTTTGCTTGTTTTTGATTGCAAAGGCTTGAAGTGCAACCAGCATTCCGCCAAGCATAGAAAAAACGATAAAAAATACCATGCTTACCCTACCAAATGAAATATTGATGTTATCAAAGCCATATCTTAAGTCAATCAAGTTTGTCATTATAGCCTATAAAAGGCCGTACAGAAGGCCTGAAACTATAAAAAGAATAAAATAATTTCTGTGCCTTAGCACTTTAAATATTGCAGCGAGTTTGTTCCCCATGTTTTTTTAATTTTTTTATTTTAGCGCTTCTATAAGCAATTTTCTTGCTTCAGGAGCCAATGTTCTTTTCAAATCCTTTGTGCAAATACAAATGCAGCAGTCACAGCTTGGACATACTCTACCTTTGCAGCATGGTTCTTTCTTTGCCATTTTTATTTACCTCCTTGAATTTTAAAACCTAGGATTCAATTGCATGCTTTGTAATCTCAATATTGCAACTATGATGCTTTCTGCACCAGTTTTCGCATTTTTTTGTTATCTCTTTTTCATTGTATGCAAAGTTACACTCTTCACAAATGTAATACATAGCTTGAGTCTCATTTATTTGCTTGACCATTTTAATATCCAAAAGTTTATATTCTATAATTAGTCACTTTTGTAAAGTATAGCTTATTTAAATATTAGAAAGTAACAAAATGGTAACTAATATTAGTGTCAATTTGGAAAGTAAGGAGTGTCGTATGAAAGGCTCTGGCTATTGTCCACAGCCATTAGAAGTAGCTAATTCTTTTTTGAGCAAAAAATGGACAATTAGCATAATAACAACTATTGGAAATTTCAAGAAATTAAGATTTAATGATATTCTTAACAGAGTCGAAGGAATTACAGGAAAGACTCTTGCTGAGCGTCTTAAAGAACTTGAAAGACTGAAATTAGTTAAAAGAATTGTGTATAAAGAAATTCCTCCGCGAGTTGAGTACGAACTTACGTCAAAAGGAGAAAAATTAATGAAAGTAATTGTTCCATTGGTTAAGTGGGCAGGCAACAACAGGTAATGCATTTTTTATATTTCCAATTAACAAAAATTCAATGACTTCATAAATTTTATAAACAGCACATTAAACTAAGAATAATCATTCATTCAGCCCAAATGAACTTGTAAATTCAACAATCATCTGGTATTTATTTAAGTAATCAAATCCTTTCTGAGTCAAAGAATAGGTTTTCCCGCTTTTTGCTTTGTTCTCAATTATAAATCTTTTTTTTATCAATTCGTTCATATATTCGTTGAACATTTGATTAGATAGATTTGACTTGTAAAGCACGTTAGTTGGCTTTATTTTTCCATTTTTCTCTTTTATTACGCTCAGAATATCATGAATAATCTGAAGCCTGTCTCTTTTTTTGCTCATTTTCGTACAACACTAATCAGGTTTATTAGTATTAATGCATAGGCAACAAACTCAAGCAAATGGCCTCCGATATAGAAAGCCCCATGGTCTATAGAGAAAATGAAATGAATTTTGCCGAACAGCAGGAACAAAAATGCTGCAAACACAATCAGCGCGCTCATTTTTTTGCTTTTTATGTAGTTTCTCAAATAATAAAATGAGATATAAATCAGCAGTATTGATAACAGAGCATAAAAGAAGTAAAGCTTGTTAGAGCTTAACAAAAGCACAGCCAATATCGCAGCCAAAAATAGCGCATAAGCTTTAACATCCTTAATTTTCAAAGTCATGTAAGCAAGCGTCACAAGACCAGTCATGAAAAGAATCATGTGGGCATATATTCCAATATTGCTCAAGCTATGCGTAATTGTCATTGACCGCATGTTGCACCCTTCTGCCATTGAATAACTTGCGACAAAATTCAAAATTGATTGGATAAAATAAGCAGCGGAAATCATTAGAAATGATATGCCGAATAATTTTGATTGTCTTTGTCCAGACAACTGATAAATCCTTAGGGCATAGGCCCCAACAAGAAGCGTAACAACAAAAAACATCATTTCAAGTATTGCATTGTACCCTGCAAACCAGTGCGGAACTATGGCATAGTTCATCATGGTCTTTTGGCTCGTTTTCCCCTTTTTAAACTTTCCGAAGGATGAATCCTGATTTTTCCTTAAGAAGCGATTTATAAATGGCGTACATAAATAAATCCAATTCGGAGGAGATAACTATGAAAAAACAGGGAAGGAAATCAATTAATTGGATTGTGGTTGCAGTTGCTGCAGTAGCGTTGCTTTCTTTGATTGTAATTGCTTACGCCCAGGAAAACAACAACAAGAACCATATGCCAGATAACGGTGTGATGGACATGATGGGCGGCAAAGGAATGGAAGCAATGCATAAACAGATGACAAAAAATCTTGATCCAGAATTAAGGGAGCAAATGGACAAGATGCACGAACAGTGTGAGAATCTGCATGAAGACAAATCATTCAATGAAGAATGATGCAGTAAAAATGGAGAAGGAATCATACAGCTGGATTTTGGTTGCTTTGATACTGCTCTCGCTCGGAAGCAGCATGCTGATGGGAAGAAGTCATATGGGTTTTGGTATGGGGCTTGGCTTTGTTCTTATGCCGGTTTTCTGGATGGCAGTAATCTTGCTAATCTTTGAGCTGTTTAGACGAGAACACGAGAAGACAGACTCCCTTGAAATACTCAAGAACAGGTATGCAAGAGGCGAAATAAGCAAAAGGCAGTTTGAACAGACGAAGAAAGAACTGGTGTAGGAAGGTGAAGTAATGAACGAGCACGTACACAAGCATAAAGAAGGATTTTTGCAGAATATAAAACACAATCATTTTTTTATGGTTTTGTTATGCGTAATCCCAATTGGATTATTGCTTGCGGGAAGCTATTTTTTCAGCTGGAAAAATAACAGCCTGCTTTTGTTTGCATTCTTGGCAGCATGCGTGTTTGGGCACATGCTAATGATGCAGAATCATAAAAATCATTAAAAATCAGGAGGCGAAATCATGGGAAAAGGAAAATCAAAAGGCTGTTGCTGAAACGTTAGGGGTGGTTATTAACATATTTTTTTATTTTTTCTTTTTATATAAACTAAATGAAAGGGATTTGAATGAAAAACAAAAAGAAAATAGAAGAAGCAAATGAAGAGGAAATTGCAAGCGCCAAGTTTATTGACAGCTTGTTATTGATTGACTTCAATGTTCGCGGCGAATGAAAAAGTAAAGATGCTAAACAAAATGCAAAAAAAGGGTGTAATGGAAATTGCTGTACTTGCAGGAACAACAATATTTATTTACACTCTGATACTGTTGACAATCCAATCAGCAACTGGCCATAAGTCATGGCTTTTGTCTTCGGCTTTGTCATTAGTGGTAATGGCAATGATTTTTATGGTCATTGAAAAAAGCAGGTTGAAAAATCATGAAAAATTTGTGCATTAAAACAATTGAAACAGGCAAAGGAAAAATGATGATTAATTTGTGCAAAATAATTGGAAAATGCGAAAACAAGGACTGCAGATGCGTAAAGGCAAGGAGGCTAAATAAGCAAAATGAAGAAATTTATCTTGAAGCATAAGCTAGCGACAGTTTTGATAATTTCATTATTTCTCTTGGCCGCATGCAGCCAGGCAAACAATACAATGGCAGGCCATATGATGCCAACTCGCGAAATATCCCGGGCGAAGACAATCGACAGAAGCCTTTCTGGCTTAGAAGAAGCAAGACAATTCCAAATTGTCGAATTAAAGGACAATCAAGTTTTGCAAATGGAAGCAAAAATAGTTGTTAAAGACATCGATGGAAATAAAATCAGGATGTATGCTTACAGTGGCCAGATTCCAGGCCCATTGATAAAAGCAAAGCAGGGAAGCACCGTATATGTTAATTTCACTAACAATATCGACGCTGAAACAACAATACATTGGCATGGAATCAGATTGGATTCAAAATTTGATGGAGTTGTTGACATTAGCCAAAAGCCAGTCAAGCCTGGAAAGAACTTTCTTTACGAAATTAAGCTGCCTGACGAGGGAATGTATTGGTATCATCCCCATATGAGGGAGGATTTGCAGCAAGAGCTTGGATTGTATGGAAATATATTTGTGGAGCCAAAAGATGAGAATTATTTCAACAAAGTTGACAAGGAAACGGCGTTTTTTCTTGATGACATAAAAATGAATGGAAAAGACATTGAGCCTTTCAGCAATGCATTTGCAACATTCACAATGATGGGAAGATTTGGCAACAAGATGCTTCTGAACGGCGAGACAAATTACAAGCTCAGCGTGAAAAAGGGAGAAATCGTAAGATTTTATTTGACAGATTCTGCAAATACAAGAACCTTTAATTTCATGATTGAAGGATATAAGCTGAAGCTGATAGGAAGCGATTCAGGAAAATATGAAAAAGAATCGATTGTAGATTCAATAATAATAGCCCCCGGAGAAAGATACATTGCCGAAACCCTTTTTGACAAGCCAGGGACCTACAAAATAACCCACAAAACACCTCAAAAGGAATACAAGTTGGGGGAAATAATTGTTGAGGATTTTGATGCAAAGCCAGAAACTCTTTTTTACGAGCTAAAGGAAAACAAAGAGATAGGACAATCGGTAGGGCCGTTCAAGAAATATTTCTCTGCAAATCCTGATTATGAATTCCGTTTGGATGTAGAGCAGAGTGCAATGGGAAGCGGCATGGGAAGCATGTCAGATAATGAAGAAATAGAATGGGACGATGCAGGCCATAATGCAATGATGAACTCCATGTCAACAAGCAATAACGTAAAATGGATCATCAAAGATGAGAAAACAGGAAAAATAAATATGGAAAATAACTACAATGTCAAGGTTGGGGATGTAAAAAAAATAAGATTTGTGAACAGCAGGAATTCCATGCACCCGATGCAGCATCCAATGCACTTGCATGGCCAAAGGTTCATGGTCTTGAGCGTTGACGGGAAACAAAACGAAAATTTAGCTTGGAAAGACACTGTATTGGTTCCTGCCGGCAAAACAGTTGACATTCTTGTTGAATTTTCAAACCCTGGCGAATGGGTGATGCACTGCCACATAGCAGAGCATCTTGAGGCTGGGATGATGACGCAGTTTACTGTATCATAGAGGTGCAAAAAATGGAAGAAAATGAATTTAGGATAAAGAAAAAGTATGTTTATGGGGGTTTGATTTTAGCTGTGTTAGTATTCGGGCTTTTTGCCTATTCTTTTGTAGCTAAAAATAGAAATCCTGCCACAAGAAATCAAGCAACTGGAATGATGAATGGGAATCCAAGCAGCAATTCAATGGCTGACCATCACAAGCCATCCCAGGCAAAGCCAAGCGGATTTTTCGAGAATGCGGTCGGAAAACAGGCTCCTGACTTTGAATTG
This sequence comes from Nanobdellota archaeon, assembly GCA_038046685.1. GTDB lineage: Archaea > Nanobdellota > Nanobdellia > Woesearchaeales > GW2011-AR4. The sequence goes on along the minus strand of JBBSVT010000034.1, from coordinate 5,924 downwards.
CAGGACATAAATGGAAACCTTGTCAAATTAAGCAATTTCAAGGGCAAAAATGTCGTATTGTTTTTCAATGAAGGCAGCATGTGCTATCCCGCATGCTGGAATCAGATATCCTCGTTTGCAAATGACGAGAGATTCAACAAGGAAGATGTAATTGCTTTCTCTATTGTTGTGGATACAATATCCCAGTGGCAACAAATACTAAAAAAAGTCCCTCAGTTGTCAAAATCAAAAATTCTTTTTGACACAAGCAAGAAGGTTTCAGCTGATTATGATGTGCTCTATGTTGACTCCTCAATGCATAAGGGATCTTATCCTGGGCACACTTATTTTGCCATTGACAAGAACGGCATCATAAGATACGTCAAAGACGATTCCAATATGGCAATAAATAACGATGAAATAGCAGCAGAGCTTGATAAGATTAAAGGTGCTTAGATGGGGCCAACACTTCTTTTTGCATCTCTTATAACAGCCTTCATAGCGGGTATTGCCGCACTGTTTGCTCCATGTTGCATAACTGTTTTGCTGCCGACATATCTTAGCTCTATTTTCCGGCAGAAAAGAACGGTTGTCACAATGACTCTAGTCTTTTTCCTGGGATTGCTTGTAGTGTTTCTTCCGCTTGGCTTGGGATTTGCAGGCATAGGGTCATTGTTTAGCAAAAACCATGACTGGATTTTTATAATTGGCGGGGTTTTCTTGCTCTTGTTGGGCGCATCTATTTTATTGGGGCTCCACTTTTCAATCCCTTTCACAAAACATCCTAAAACAAAAATCACTGGAGCAGGCTCTGTTTTTATTCTGGGAGTGTTTTCTGCGTTTGCAACGCTTTGCTGCGCTCCTGTTTTGGCTGGTGTGTTGGCCCTATCCATACTTCCTGGCTCTCTATTTTGGGGAGCAATGTATGCTCTCATGTATGTTACGGGAATGATAGCGCCGCTGCTCCTAATAGCATTCTTCATAGACAAGCTTGATTTCACAAAGAAATTTGAGAAGCTAAGCAAAGGCGTAACTTACGAAATTGCTGGAAGAGAGGTAAATGTCACAGTAGCAGAAATCATCTCTGGAACTATGTTTTTGCTGCTTGGGATTTTGATACTCTACTTAGCCCAAGCCGGAAAAATTGCAATGGAAAACAATGAGTTCCAAACGTCAATCAACATCTTCATGAGCAATTTGACAAATTCTATTAGTACTAAACTCTCAGACACTTCAATAATTCTATGGGTCATTGCAGCTATTCTTATAATCGCAGCAGTGAGTGCAATCTTATTAAGAAAGAAAACAAAAGTAATGAGATAAAAAAATGTCATCATTTTTCCGTTTATTTTTTCCTAGTAGCCATTGGAATGACTCCTAATTACGAGTTAAATTGCAATCGAACAAAAATATCGAAACCTTTTTATATAGGGTATACTCTAGGTATACCATGACAACAATTACTACAATTAAACTTAAGAAAAACACAAAATCTGCCTTAAACCATCTTAAGGAAGGCTCTGAAAGCTACGATTCTGCCATAAGCAGATTGATTTCTAGTGTAGGTAATGCGAATTTGAAAGCTGAATTAATTGAGGCGTATAAGAATATGGGTAAAAAGGATTTACAATTTCTTGAAGAATGGAACATTGCTTCTAAAGAATTAGAGTATTATGGTTGAGATAAAAAGAGGGGATATTTGGTTAGTGAATCTCGATCCAACTATTGGGCATGAAATCAAAAAATCTAGACCATCTGTTATAATCCAAAATGATTTAGGGAATAAATATAGTCCAATTACCATTATAGCGCCAATTACTTCCCAGAATATAGCAAAAATTTATCCAATAGAAGTTCTTTTAAGGAGAAATTTAGGTTTAGAAAAAGATTCAAAAGCTCTTCTCAATCAAATAAGAGCAATAGATAAAGGAAGACTAATAAAAAAGTTGGGCAGAGTTGATGGCGAAACTATGGCAAATATAGATGCTGCAATAGAGATTAGCTTAGGGCTTGTTCAAATAGATTAACTTTGATTCGTTAAAACTCAGAATTACTTCAAACAAGAAACCTTTAAATCCATCACCTTTTTCTTTTAATATTATGTCCAAAGTTCATTTCACCACTCAGGGCTGCAGTAGCAATTTGCGGGAATCAGAAATAATGATGGGTCTGTTAGATAATTCTGGATTTAAAATAGTTAATGATGAAAATGAAGCCGATGTCAATGTTGTCAATATATGCACAGTTAAAGGCGACGTGAAAGCATTGAGGAAAATAAGAAAATTAAAAAAAATATCGCCGCATAAAAAACTAGTTGTTGCAGGCTGCATAACTGGAAGCATTGTTCCAAAGATTAAGGAAATTGGTGAAAACATAAGTTTTGTTAATACACATAATCTTGGGAAAATATCGACTGTTGTTGAGAACTCATTGAATGGCACAGTTTTAGAATTGCTTGATAAAAAATACGAGCAAAAAGTGAATCTTCCATCCGTAAGAAAAAATCCCGTAATAGGGATTGTTCCAATACTGAATGGCTGCAATTATTTCTGCACATTCTGCTCAACAAAATTAGTGAAGGGAAAACTGTTCTCATACCCGATGGATGCTATACGGCAGGATGTTAAAGCCCATTTAAAAGCAGGATGCAAAGAAGTCTGGATGACGTCAAATGACAATGGCGCATATATGATTGAGCAAGGAGGAAAACAAAGATTAGTGGAGCTATTAGAAAATATATTATCCATACCGCTGGACTTTAAATTAAGGTTAGGGATGATGAATCCTAGCAATACAATCTCAATTTTGGGCGAATTAATTGAAGTTTACAAGCATGAAAAAATGTTCAAATTCTTGCACATTCCAATTCAGTCTGGTAACAATCAAATATTAAAAATGATGAACAGGAAATATCAGGTAGAGGATTTTATTAATGTTGTCGAGAAATTCAGAAAAGAAATGCCTAAAATTACGATTTCAACAGATATAATTGTTGGCTTTCCTTCTGAAACTGAAGCCCAGTTTGAGGATTCATTAAATTTAATTAAAAAAATAAAGCCTGATGTGCTGAATTTATCAAGATATGCTGCAAGAGAAGGAACAATTGCAGCCAAAATGAAACTGCATTCAACAAATACATTGAAGCAGAGGTCAAGAATAATGACTAAGTTGCACCGAGAAACTTCTTTTGGGAATAATAAAAAATGGCTCAGTTGGAAAGGAAAAATCCTAATAGATGAAAGAGGCAAGAATGATTCCTGGATTGGAAGAAATTATTGCTATAAGCCAGTTGTTGTAAAAGGCAACTTTAGACTTGGTGATGAAGTTAATGTTAAAATTGTGGACACAACAAGCTTTGATTTGAGGGGAAAAAATTTTCTTGAAAAATGATTTGATTCATTTACTGTTCTTATATTTTTGTATAGAGCGAAAGTTTTAAATAGTATCACCATAGTAATACTTTTTAGGTGATTTGAAATGGAGACAGTACCTGCAAAATTAACTAAAAAGCTGATATTTGAAGCTGATGAGCTTATTAAAGAAGGATGGTATGCTAATAAGTCAGAGCTTATAAGAGATGCTGTAAGGGAACTAATTAAGAGATTGAAGGCAGAGCGTTTAGAATCAGCAATAAAGGAAGATATCTTATGGGGATTGCATGGCAAGTAGAGCTGTTTCTAATACAGGCCCTTTGATGCATCTTAATGAAATAAATTTTATTAAAGCGTTAAATGTATTTCGACAAGTTTATATTGCAGAGGAAGTAAAAAACGAATTGGCTAGGAATAAAATTAATGTTCCAAGAAGAATAATGCTGATTAGCCTTAAACCACAATTTAAGGATATAGCCGAGATACTTGTGAATAAATTCTCCCTTGATTTAGGGGAATCCCAATCGATAGCATTAGCACTGCAAGAGAAAGTCGACTATTTCTTAACAGATGACTTAGACGCAAGGACAGTAGCCAGCGTTCATAATGTTGAAGCACATGGAACTGTGGGCATTATATTAAGGGCTTTCAGAGAAAAAATTATTAATAAGGGAGTGGCCATTAAAAAAGTAAATGAATTGTACAAAGTATCTTCTTTATTTATAACTAAAGATTTAGTCAATCAAATAATTAAGGCAATAAATGAGTTTAAATGACAAGCTCTATATCCGGAACTCCTGTCCCTTTTCCGTCGTACGCAGTAGTAAAATCTGGCGTGGAGTACATTCTAGCTATAGCTGGTCAGATTAACGCAAATCAAAGTTCCGGTGTTTCGCAACAAGAGTTTGATTTGGTCGAAATTTTCATGAGAGACTTTCTTTCAGTTCCTTTGAATCACCCAATATACAGGGACTACGATTCTTTGAAAATAGCTAATTTATATGAAGCTATAAGGAAACACTATGAACAAACAGAGAAGCCTCAAAAGGCCTTGCCGGCAGGCCATCCTCTGGATAATGCATCACCATTGGAAATTTATATTTTGAAGCAAATAGATGAAATGCGTACTGCCTCTGAGTTAATTAAAAGAGGTGAAGCTCATGATTTGCAACTTAGACCATTGCATGAATATCAAGAAACGCTTGAGATGCTTTTGCATATAAGAGATCCTAATAGCGCTATAGTAATGCTTGTTTCAGATGCTGAAGAAGTTGTAAAAGCATTTAGGATAATTGAAGGGGATGTAAGCTGATTCAAATTAATTCTCTCAATTCCTTAAATCTTTCCTCCGTCCCCAATGCCTCAGCCACCGGCTTGTATGTGATATGTCCCTTATAAGTATTAACCCCTTTTGCAAATCCTGTATCTTTTTTAATGGATTCTATAAGCCCGTCATTTGCCAATTTTAAGACATAAGGAAGGGTTGCATTTGTCAGGGCAATTGTTGATGTTCTTGGATAAGCGCCGGGCATATTTGTAACGCAGTAATGAGTCACACCATGCTTGATAAAAACAGGATCGCTGTGCTTTGTCGGTTTTGATGTTTCTATACACCCACCTTGATCAATGCTGACATCAACAATGACAGAGCCAGCTTGCATTGTTTTAACCATTTCTTCAGTAACAACATAAGGCGCTTTTGCTCCTGTTATTAATACTGCCCCCACAACCAAATCAGCGTCTTTGACATGCTCTGCAATATTTTCAGATGTGGAAAGCAGAATGTGGGATTTCCTGCCAATGACATCTCTTAAATGGTCCATTCTTTCCTCGTGCCTGCCGAAAACATAAGTATTTGCGCCCATTCCATAAGCCGTTTTTGAGGCATGCCTTCCGACAACTCCATCACCAATAATAACAACTTTTCCATAAAAATGACCAAGAACCTCGCCAAGCATCATTCCTTTGCCATTATTGAATTTTGCAATGTAATAAGCGCCAATTGTAACTGCCATATTTCCAGCAACTGCACTCATGGGAGCAAGTAAAGGAAGTCGATGATAACTGTCTTCAACTGTTTCATACGCAATGCCTGTTGTTTTGCTCTTCAGCAATGCTTCTGTTAAAGTCTTTGTTACACCAGCGAGATGAAGGTATGTAAAGAGAATTTGATTTTCTTTCAGAAACGGGTATTCATTCTCTAAAGGTTCCTTTACTTTTAATACAACATCTCCACTCCATGCGGACTCTGTGTCAACAATTCTTGCTCCGTTTCTGGAATATTCCCCATCATTAAATCCGCTTCCAACACCGGCGTTTTTTTCAATTAATACTTTATGCCCACTTTCAGTTAATTTCTTAGCTCCTTCTGGAGTCAATGCAACCCTGTTTTCCTTGTCCTTGATTTCTTTGGGGATGCTGATTATCATAATCGAAGTATAACCGCATCAAATATAAAGCTTATGATTTTTTAATTCAAAGAAGTACTAGTCCCGGAATTGTTTCATAGGTTGTTGGAGGTTTAGAAGCTGAGCTTTCCACTGGTGTTGCGTAGCACACCAGTGGGGTAAAAAT
>JBBSVT010000033.1:0-25956 GCA_038046685.1 Nanobdellota archaeon | reverse complement strand
ACTATTATTCTTAGAACTGGAGTATATATTTCTTACTATTTATTCGAAAAACTCCTTTATTCCAATAACTTTAAAAATTGTCGAATTTTCTACACTTAAAATGTCCATTTGGAATACCATTATCTCAAATCTTCCTGAAGTTGAAGGTCCAACTCAAAAAATTCTATCTTTTCGTGAGAAGTTGAAATGGACAAGCGTCGTTTTGTTAATCTTTTTTGTTTTGGGCCTAATGCCTTTATTTGGATTAGGAATCAACACATTGCAGAGATTTGAAACATTGTCAATAATTTTAGGAGCAGAATTCGGCTCATTAATATCGCTGGGCATAGGACCAATTGTTACAGCCTCCATCGTGCTGCAGTTACTTAATGGCTCAGGTATTTGGAAATTTGACCTAACCTCTGCTGAAGGCAAAAAAACATTCCAGGGAACACAAAAATTCTTGTCTTTATTTTTTATTATTTTCGAGAGCGCAGTATACATATTTCTTGGAGGTTTAGCGCCTTCCGAACAGTTCAAAGGCACAGGCTTTTATTTTCAACTTCAAATAATATTAATTTTTCAATTATTCCTAGGAGGAATATTAATCCTATTCTTAGACGAAATAGTAAGCAAATGGGGCTTCGGATCTGGAATAAGCTTGTTTATAGCCGCAGGCGTTAGCAAGAGCATTTTTCTGCAAGCTTTTAATTGGATTGTCCCGCAGGGAGCGACCTACCCCCCAGGAGCAATCCCAGCATTCTTTGTTAGCTTGGTCGAAGGGAATGTAACGACTGCATTAATTATGGTATCTGCAGTTATTGCAACAATTCTTGTTTTTGTTATCGCAGTCTACGCACAAGCTATGAAAATAGAAATACCTTTATCTTTTGGGGTTATAAGGGGGCATGGGATAAGATGGCCCCTATCCTTTATTTACACTTCAAATATACCGGTCATTTTAGTGGCTGCCTTAATCACAAATTTCCAATTATGGGGGAGGTTGCTTCAAAATACAGGATACCCTATTCTAGGTACTTTCAGCACATCCAATAACCAGCCAATATCGGGGTTTGTTTATTGGCTTCAAGGACCTGACATAGTTAGAAATATTCTTGAGCAGCATACAATTCTCATTGGCATTTCACCTTATTTGCAAGCCATGGTTTACACTTTATTTTTTGTTGTAGGCAGTGTTATCTTTAGCATTTTTTGGGTTCAGACAGCAGGTATGGACGCCAAGAGCCAGGCTAAGCAAATGATTTCGAGCGGTTTGCAAATTCCCGGATTTAGGAAAGATGAAAGGGTTCTAGAAAGATTATTGAATAGGTACATATGGCCATTGACAATAATGGGAGGCATTACAGTAGGATTTTTAGCGGCATTTGCAGACCTAACAGGCGCTTTAAGCAGTGGAACAGGGATTTTACTTACAGTAATGATTGTTTACAAATTGTATGAGGATATATCGAGACAGCACATGATGGATATGAACCCTATGCTTAGGAGATTCATGGGTGGTTAATGTGCATAAGGATATAAAATATTCCGTTGCACTGAAAGTGCAGAATTGCAAGCTTATAGCGAAAGAAGGATATGGACGCCAAGCTTTAAAAATTATGGGAAAAAATTGTGAGGGATAAATGGCATATTATGATTTTTTGAATGTAATATTTGCCCCCTTATTTAAGTTGCCTGACGTATGGGCTATCATTTTAGTTTCCTTGATAGTCTCTATTCTCATGACTCTTGTGACTAAGTTCATGACAGATCAAACAGCAATAAAAAATCTAAAAGAAGAAACAAAAGAGGTACAAAGGCAATTCAAAGAATCAAGAAATAACCCTCAAAAATTAGTAGAGCTTCAAAAAAAACAAACACGGCTTATGATGGAGCAATTTAGGCATTCGTTTAAACCTACCTTAATCACTTTAGTGCCGCTATTTTTGATTTTTGGCTGGATGAGCTCTGTTTTTGCCTACGAAAGCATCAAACCGCAGCAAGAATTTATCGTAACTGCTTTTTTTGAGCAAAATGTCAATGGTGAAGCTGAGATTACTGTGCTTGAAGGTGTTGCGGTTATTGGAAACAAGACAGCAAGAATTGAAACCCTGACGGATAACGGCATGCTTTTTGATAAATCTTACAAAAAAGCTACTTGGGTTTTAAAAGGAGAAGCAGGTGAACATATAATTGAAGTATCCAATAGTGGCGAAAAGCAACAGCATACCGTTCTAATAACAAAGGATAGAAAATATCTAGAATCAAATAAGAAAACAAAAGGGAACATACAATCTATACAAATAGGTTATAAGAAAAAAATTATTGTTCCTATCGGCTACAAAGACTGGCTTGGATGGCTGGGCACCTATATATTGTCGTCTCTAGTCTTTACTATGGCTTTGAGAAAAGCAATGAAAGTTCATTAATTACACGCACCAATACTCCCTACCTTAATAGCATTTTTTGGGCAAATATTCGTAGTTTTCTCTGCCTTGATTTTTGGTATAAACTGCACCTGTTTTATATTGCCAAACGAACTGAAGTCATAGCTAACTTCTTTATCTTTCTTGTCGTATAAAGAGCCTTTCTTGACTAAAATATTATCTAAGTCAAAAAATTGTGTACCTTTATCTCCTTCAATCAATATAAGCATACCGCTTATGTCTGTTGTTCCTGTGTTGTCAATAATGAAGTTTATATAACCCTTCTTTCCGAAACCACCAAAGCAGATGTCTGCAACGTCTATACTTCTTATCTTAATTTCAACACTTCTGCATTCATCCTTTAGCTTGCCAAACTCCAGGTTTAATCCCCAGTTCATAACCACTGATCCTAGTGCTACTGCAAAAGCTATCAAAAGTATTGTGGCTATCAATGGGGACACACCCCTCTTTAACCCAAAAATTTTAAGCATATTGCTTGCATATGTTTATAATATTAATATTTAAACATTATGCTAACCTTTATAAATTAATCTATGTTCCCAGAAAAAATGCCAGCGCCAAGATTAAGGTCAAGAAGCTTAAGGAAACTATTCCGAAAAGTCCCTGGGGGCAGGGTAAGTATACATTATAAGAAAAAAAAGCCAAAGACTGCGAAATGTGGCAACTGCGGCACCATATTGAAGGGAGTCCCACGAGAATTACCCTACAAAATGAGAACCATGGCAAAAACAAAGAAAAGACCCGAGAGGCCTTATGGCGGGGTCTTGTGCAGCAGATGCATGAGACAAACAATTATAGATAAAGCCAGGCAGTAATTCATTTTAATATTTAAATTATATAAACAAAAATAACTAAGAAATCACTTGGATGAATGGCGACATCATCTGCATAGAGTGATCGGAGGAGAAAATGATAGAAATCGGGAGGTTAGTGACAAAAATTGCAGGGCGGGATGCTGGCTGCAAGGCAGTCATTATAGACATTCTTGATGATAAATATGTCTTGATTGATGGGGAAACTAGAAGAAGGAAGTGCAATATTCTTCATATAGAACCATTAAAGCAAGTAATCAAGATAGAAAAGAATATGAGTCATGAGGAAGTAGCCAAAGCACTAAATGAAATAGGAATAGAAGCAAGACAGACAAAACCAAAGCAAAAAACAGAAAAGCCAAAGAGAAAGAGGAAAACTCCAGAACAGCTAAGACAACGAAAAGAACAAAGAAGAAAGCTCCGAGACTTATTCAGATTTAAGAAAAAGGAAGAAAAAGTTGAAAAGAAAGAAACGACATTGGAAGAGAAGGCTGAGTTGACACTTGGAGAAATGAAAGATGAGCAAAAAGAAGATAATAAAGAAATGCCTGAAGAAGGCAAAAAAATTGTTGAGGGTGAGTTTAAGATAACACAAGTTGAAGAAGGAAGTAAAGAGATGACAGAACAAAAAGAAGCAAAACTAATAAAAGAAGGTGGGAAGAAAGAAGTAACTAAAAAAACTACAAAGAAGTTATAGAAGAAAAATGGGTGATTAATTATATATCAAGTCAAACAAAATTTACACGAATAATTCCAATAAGAGCGTCCTTAAAAGAACTTACACCAGGTTTTAATATATAAACTGAACGATTCTCCTTAAGTGATTGTAAGAGTTCTCCATTATATGCAACTATGAGCCGAGTGCCTGATTGCCCTCTACTAAAAAAATAATTTGCATAATTCCAAGTCCAATTTATATCAACACCCCCCCCAAACATAATCGTTAGGGTCTAATCCATATCTTTCCACTAATAATTTCTCTATATCTGCGTTAAATCTAGGATCGGCTTTTCTATAATTTCCAGATTTAGTCAACATCCTTAATGAAAGCCAATCCTATTTCCTGACCCCGCTAAAGATTATGTAATCTTTTACTCCAAAAAATCTTTTCCAACCTCCTTTATACCACTTTATAAAATTCAACCAAGATTCACTAATATATCCAGCTTCCACCATCTGTTTATGAGTCAATCCAAAATCTTTCTTAACCCACCCACGATTTAAGAAACGTTCAAAGGAATGTATTCCAAAGTCAGAGAAAAAATTTTTAGCCTTATCATTGTATACCTCAAGTTTAAATTTTAAAATGTATTTGAACCAAGCCATCTTTAGTTTAATTTGAATTACATTTTTTATCAAATCTCTTCCATAATATCCATAATAAAATATTTTTTCTATGCTCTAATTATTTATCAACAATCTCAAACAACTCACTTAAATTCAGCTCCAAAGTAGTTACAGGCATTTCCAGCCCCCAATTTGACAAAACTTTAGGATTTATTTCACCCAAATAAGCGACCTTCTTTCCTCTGACAATTGCCCTTGCGCACCTGCCGTCAATAAAAGAGCCATGCTCAGCTTCCTCAATATCACAATGCAGGCCCAAACACCTCAGCAGGTAATCAAGCACCTGCCTTACTTCAGTGTAGTTAGCGCTGTCATGCGAAGTTGCAATTGCAAGCCTATTGCATTCAGTTATCTCATTTCCTTTCCTTGTATTGACAATTCCCTCTTCAAATATCTTCTGGGGAAATTCGACATGCTTATTTTTTGACAAGACTTCCATTAAATTCGGCAGAATCCAACTCCTGACAACGGAGTAAGTCTCTGACATGAAATCATTTATTTCTACAGTTCCAAAATCACCAATATTCATTTTATTGTATAAAAAATCTTTGTTTGTTAGTATTGGGTTCATAAGCTCTTGATAGCCAATTCCTACCACAATTTCTCTTACCTTGTCAATGAAATCCGTTGATTTTAGAATAGATCCTTTTGTAAAACTTTTAAGTTCTTCTTCTTTAATTTTATCAAAACCATAAAATATCCCAATATCTTCAATAACATCATAAGGATGCAGTATATCAGCACGATATGGCGGAATTTGCACTTTATTGTTGTTAAATCTGTATTGTGATTTTTCAAGCAAATTCTTAATTTCTGTATTCTTTAGGGTAAGCCCAAATAATTGCTTAATCTGCTTATCACTAATCAAAATTTTTTCGTCAAATATATGGGGTAAGATTATTTTCTTGTCCGGATACTTTATCTCAGTAGAATAAATTTTAAAGTCCCTATCATAAAGAGCATATGCGAATATATTTGCTGCTAAATTCACAGCCTCTTCATCAGTTCCGGTTGCCTCAAAAAATATATTCTCATCGCCAATTTCAAGCTTTCCTGTAAAATTGGAGTTTATAATTGGGACAAAACTCATAACTTCATTCTTATCGTCTGTCAACAATGGATATTTTTCAAAGCCCTCTAGAATCCAAGAGTATTCTTTGCCTTTCGGATGCTCTGTTAAAATTTCCTTTAAATTCATTTTCGCTTTATAGTCAAGTGGTGCAAATTCAACCGAAAGAGGCTCAACTGCCGTATAATGAACAGGAAAAGCCAGCCTCCTATAAGAGTAAAGGCCAATGGACACTTTTTGCCTTCTCCTCCCATAAGTTTCGCAGAATTTCTCTTGCAATTGTATAATCTGCTTAAGCAAATAATCATCAATTTTCCAGCCTTTAGCAGCAAAACAGGCAATATAAGGCCTATACTTTAAAACAGATTTATCAACAATAACTTTATAGTCCCCTTTGATAATATTTATCTCAGGAATTCCTTTTTGCAGTCCCAATATTCCTTTGATTAGTCTAGCAAATCCTTCTACGCTCCACAAATACGGCAAGTTTGTATCACCAAAATCAATCTTAACTTCATCAGTTTCTTCCTCATAACCTTCAAAATCTCCTTTGCCATAATGCGCTAATTCTTGAACTTCTTCAATGCTTAGTTTCTTTCCTACTAAATGCTGCAAATCTTTTAGTGAAAAGGTTATAGTTGGCATTTTTTCTGATGCTTTTTACATTTGTTGTTATTTGATTTACATAATTGTATGAGTTATCTAAGTGTTTGTGGAGTTGAAACAGTCTCACTGTTTACAACTCGTCTTATCCCAGCCACAGCAATAATATCATTGACGCTAACACTTGTATAATAAGTAGCCCTATCACGGTTAAGCCCATCTAAACCAGCATCATAGATATTATATCTTGTGTTGTACCCTGATTCTGGTAATAAACCCATAAAGTATAAAATAAAAGGGTGGTATCTTCGTATAGGAGCTTCATCCTCTTCAACTATTCTATAAGTTCCATCTCCATTTGACTCCCACATCTTACCATAATTAACTACCGGAATCCAAGGAGATTGCAACCCATCATAAAAGTGAATACCCCCTTTCCTAATTTCGAGTATTGCATTATCTGCTCCTCTTCTAAAGTCTTTACCAACATAGCAGCACCATTGATGAGCAATTTCATGCAAATCTGGTCCTGAGTCATCTAAATCCCAATCACGAGTTACACCATCCTTATCTCTAGGAGACGGTTCATTTAGGTAATTCAAGTTTTGCATGAACAAATAACCTTTTAGTTTGCCATTATTCCCATAAAATCTTGAGTAATCAAAGATTTCTAACCCAATTCCCTCTACATTATTAATAACTTGTTGATAATATGCTTGTGAAATTGTTGGAAATGCTGCATAAATAACAAGAAAATCATAAATATCAGAATTATGTTTATAAAATTCTTTCAATATACCATCATATCTAAAATTAATAATCAATCCTGAGATATCATGACGAATTATCACTTCTTCATTTATTTTAACAATCTTTATTGAATCGCTTGTGTCTATTGTTGCCAACCTATTTGTAGCTTCAAAGAAACGATTTGGAAAACTAGCTTTTGACCTAGTTAAACTTTGCATTATTATAGGTGTAGCCTCACTTAAATCTCTAACTAAAATAATATAACCAACTTTACCCATATTTTTTGGTTCACCTGAGTCTGACAATTTTTTCAACCTAACCTTATGCCACGCTAGTCCTCTTTCGCTATTTTGCTCTATTAATGTTGTATTTATCACATATTCTCCATTTTGGTCACTTTGCTTAAATCTATATGTAAATAAAGCTCCTTTCCATCCGTCTCTTGGGTTTGGGCGTATGTTAGGAGGAACAACAACGTTATCTGTATATGGACAATCAGATGATGAAACAGGAACCTTTCTGGGACTTCTAGGACATTTCTCCGATGGAGGACTCCTGCAATAGTCACAATTTAACTCATCTAAAATGCTATTAGTCAAACCAAATAATCTTCCATCTGGAATTTGAACCTCAACTTTATACTTTACAGGCATAGGATTAATGCCAGAATTGCTGATATTATATAAAAAACTAAGTTATCTCCAGCATTATAGTTTATAATAACATTGGAATTGAAATTAACTACATTATAATTAAAGCTATCTGGATTAAAAATCTCACCTCTTGTATTTAACAAAGCTGTTTTTATGGATAATTGTGCATTTACAAATGGAAGTGTATAAGCACAAACTAATAAAAAAACTATAAATCTTTTTTGTGTGTTCATATTGTAAATGGTAAATATTATACCACAAACTCCACATTTTCAAAACCTTTGAAATTTTTGTCACCAGTAAGAAATTTTATTCCCAACCTTTTTGAGATTACATAACCAATGGAATCTGGTATTGACAATTTTTTATTTGCATATCTTATTTTTAGCTTCGTAGTTTCTTTTATATCTTCAAGCTCAAAATTTATAACGCTACTTGAGTACTCTTCTAAAACTTTATCTGCAATTTTTTCGCCAAAAATTCTTGTAACATGCAAATGAAGCTCGACTAAATTAAAAACCGATATTATTCCTCTACATTCTTTATATTTTTCATACCCATCATTGCCTTTAAGAACCTCAATTATTGCATATGTATCAAAAAAATAGATATCTTTATTCATCCCAACTATCTCTCCTTATATCTTTCATAATTTGCTCTGTTGGAGTTTTCCATTCTTTTAACATACCAAATGTTCTTCTTATTGGATTGTTGTCATCAAGTACGATAAATCTAATTTTTTTATTTTCCTTAATTTTAATTTTCTCAGCTACCTCCTTTGGTATGGTCAATCCAATTGAATTACCCCATTTTCTTGCAATTGATTCACATTCTATCATTTTGCTCACCTTGTATAACTTAATATAACTGATTAAGTATAACTAATATAAAAATGTTTCTATCAAATCACTTTTGCATTCCTCAAAAACTCCAAATCATGCGAAAATAACTTCCTTATATCTTTAATTCCAAGCTTAAACATTGCAATTCTGTCTATTCCGATGCCCCAAGCCAAAACTGGCACTTCTCTTCCCACAAGCGGCTTGACCATTTCTGGCCTGAATATTCCAGAGCCAGCCAATTCAATCCATCCAAGCTCTGGATGCTTGGCATGAAGCTCTGCGCTTGGCTCTGTGAAGGGAAAATATCCCGGGGTTATCTTTATTTGATCAGTTTCAGCAAATTCTTCGGCAAACATCTTTAGCAATCCCTTTAAATGCCTGAAATTAAGGCCATCTTCAACAACTATACCTTCTGTTTGATTAAAGTCAGGCAGGTGAGTTGCATCAACAACATCATACCTGAAGTTTCTCGCAATGGCAAAATACTTGCCCGGAATTTTCAAATCTTTTGAAGAAAGCATTCTTGCAGAACATGCTGTTGTTTGTGTCCTGAGCATATGCCTATGGGTTCTTTTAACATCAAATTCATAGCGCCAGCCTTTAGAGCCGGTTCCAAATCCATTTTCATGAGCCTCCTTCACTTTCTTTACCAAATCGTCATCTAATCTGCCATATTTTGGCTCTTTTATGTAATAAGCCTGATGGATGTCCCTTGCAGCGTGAAACTGTGGCATGAATAATGCATCCATATCCCAAAAATCAGTCTCAACAATTGGACCTGTTATTTCCTCAAAGCCAAGAGCAACAAATTTTTGCCTTATTTCATCAAGAAATTTCCTATAGTGCTGTTTTTTTCCTGCAAAAATAGAGGGTACATTAATCTTTACGTCAAACCTTCTAAATTTTTTTCCCTGCCAAGCCCCCGTTTTAATCGATGATGGCGTAAGTTTTTCAATTAAATCCTCTTCAATCTTTTCCTTAATTAATTTTTTTCCAAGCTCTGTAAGCTCTGCACTTATTGCCTTTGCAGTTTCAACTTTTACAATTTTTTTTCTTTTTCTCAAGCTTTCAAGAATGAATTTCTCTTCTTCATTTAATGAATTCAATTCTTTTGGAAGATGCTCTTTCAGAAATTGCTCTTCAGGAAACCCATGTTTCAGCAAATACTTTCCATGCTCAGTGATATGAATCATTAATTCTTTGTCTTTAGCGATATCAATCGCCATTTTCAATTTTAAAATACCTAGCGATACTGTAATCTCTTCATTGCTAAGTTCTGTTCTCTTCGCAATCTCACTAACACTTGCTTTATCTTTAATTGATTCAAGAAATCTTTTTTCAGGCAAGCCATATTTCAGATAATTAAAACCATTTTCGGCAAGATAAACGAGTTCTTTCTGCTCTTCTTTAATTTTCACTACATTCTTGTTTTGAAGCCATTGCAATGCCCTCATTACTTCCACATCTTTGAGTCCTGTAACCTTAATTATGTCATGAAAAGAAGTGAAATTGTCCAAAACCTTGACCACTTTTCTTTCAATTGGATTAAGACTTTCTGATAATTTTTGGATGTCCATTATTAATATCTCCTCGGATAACTTCCAAGCACAATTACTAATGCTGAACTTTCAATTTCCTTTAAAGCTGTTTTAATTGTATCTTCAGAGCTATGGCCTTCAAAATCAACATAAAATATATATTCACCCAGCTTTCCTTTAGTAGGCCTTGACTCTATTTTCGTTAAGTTAATGCTTCTTTTTGCAAACTCACCCAGTATTTTAAAAAGCAAACCAGGTCTGTCAGCTTTAGGTCTTAAAGCTATGCTTGTTTTGTCATGGTTCGTTTTTCCGTTATCATTTTTTCCAATGATAAAAAACCTAGTAACATTATAAGCGTTATCTTGAACATCTTTTTTAATAATCTTGAGTTTGTATATGCGTGTTGCAATATTTGGCAAAATCGATGCCTCAGAAATTTTTTTGGATTTCGCTAGAATTTCAGCTGATTTCCCGTTGCTAGATGTAAAAATAATCTCAGTTTTTGGCAAAATTTTTTTGACAAATGATTCACATTGCTCGTATGTTTGTTGATGCAAATAAAGAACCCTTATGCCTTTTGTTTTTCCAAAACCCACTAGGTTATGGCAAATTGAGAGTGTCTCTTCTGCAACTATGTTTAGTTTATATCGAATTAAATAATCCAAGGTTTGTCCTATTGTTCCTGCGATAGAGTTCTCAACAGGCACTAGTCCAAATTCTGCCTCATTTGTAGAAACTGATTCAAAAACATCCCTTATGGTATTTTTAAAAATAATAGTGGCATTCTTATTGTATTTTAATGCTGCTTCATGGCTGAAAGTGCCTGCTGGACCTAAGATTGAGATTTTCACTGTATTCCCTATACCTCTGAGTCTATTATCATGGTTAGTGTATGTTAAATTTGAGCTGTTTTCATCTTTTCATTTCCACCATCTTCTCAATCAAATAATCACTCATCTCTTCAGCTTCATTTTTAAAATCACCGAAGAATTTGGCGCACTCATTGAAATAATTTAAAAACTCTTTTGCATCCTTGGTTCTAATTATTTTTTGCAGTTTTTTTGATGAGCTTATATATTGTTTTAAGACTTTAATATTTGCGGGGTTCATTATCTCAATATTGGCGTACAGTGATGGATCTTGATTAAGAATTCTTCCAACCATCGCCATCCTTAATTTGTATATTGGGCTTGAGTATTCCAAGCTTTCCTTTATGCTAACTCCCATTTTGCTCATTGCATGAGCCGCGCTTAATTGGCTAAAATGGTTTAAGCCCTGTATGACTGACATCATCTCGTCATGTTTTTCTGGAGTTGATATTTTTATTATTGCTCCGTTTTTTCCAAAAATATCAACTAGCCAATTAAACCATTCTTTCGTTCTAGCAGGACATAAAACAATTGTCTGATTTTTTAAAGAACTAACATTTGGCCCAAAAACAGGATGCATTCCAATAACTTCACATTTAGAATAGCGAAGCATTGCCTCAACTGGACCTTTTTTTATGGAGGCAGTATCAATTAACAAAGACTCTTTATTAATATGCGGTGATATATTCTTTATTACACTTACAGTCACATCTATAGGTACGGAAACTAAAATAATATCACTATTCTTAGCGCAATTAATAGGAGTTATTTTTGTTCTTCTTGATGATACCGAAACTTTACAATTATTCTTCTCAAAAAATTCCATGAAGAACTTCCCCATCTGACCAGTTCCTCCAACAATCCCAACGTTTATTTTATCCCTGAACATTTTTATTCAGTCATGTTTTTATTATAATCTATCTGGATTTATTTTTCCCGACATCAGCATATGGTCTGCCAAAACAATTGCAGTCATTGCCTCAGCGATTGGAGGAAACCTCACAACTGTTGCAGGATCGTGCCTTCCTTCAACTGATATAAGCTCTTGCTTCATCGTTTTGTAGTTGATAGTTCTTTGTTTTTTTAATATGCTTGAAGCCGGCTTCACAACTGCTCTTATAATTATCGGCATTCCTGTTGAAATTCCCCCTAAAATACCGCCATGATGGTTTGTTTTTGTAACTATTTTATTATTTTTTAATATAAATTCATCATTTGCAATACTTCCTTTCATTTTTGCCAATCCAAATCCTGTTCCAAATTCAATTCCCTTAACAGCGTTAATGCCAAGAATTGCTGAACCAAGGTCAGCCTCAAGTTTATCATAAATCGGCTTACCCAAACCAACTGGAACTTTCAGCGCAACAATTTCGCAAATTCCACCAACAGAGTCGCCATTGCTCTTCGCCTTAAGTATAGCTTGCTCCATTTTCCTCGCAGCGTTTTTATCAGGACATCTAACCTTGTTTTTGTGGATTTCATTATAATCTATTTTATCTGCTTTTATTCCTGCAATTTCCTTGACATAAGCAATTATTTTTATCCCATGCCTTCCTAGTAATTTTTTGGCGATTGCTCCTGCTGCAACTCTCGCTACCGTTTCTCTTGCAGAACTTCTTCCACCGCCCCTATAATCCCTAAATCCATACTTGACTTGATAAGTAAAATCAGCATGCCCAGGTCTTAGCAAATACTTTATTTTCTCATATTTAGACGAGTCGATATCTTTATTATATATAACCATGGAAATAGGCATTCCAGTTGTTTTACCTTCAAAAATTCCCGAGAGAATCTCCACTTTGTCAAACTCTTTTCTTGCACTAACTATCTCACTTTGTCCAGGCACTCTTTTATCTAGTTCTTTTTGTACGTCTTGTTCACTTATCCCTAATCCTGCCGGACAACCATCTACAACTACTCCGATTGCTTTGCCATGGCTTTCCCCCCAGGTAGTCATTTTGAATAAATTGCCAAAAGTATTTGACATCTTTAATGCAACTCCGTGCGTGCGTAATGCATAATCAAATCACACACCTCTTGAGGACTTAATCTTGAAGTATCGATAGTGTAATCAGCAGCTTTTTTGTATCTTATTTCACGGTCCTGCAAAACATCCTTTATCTCATCATAAAAATTCTTTTTTGTCAAAGCAGGTCTTTCTTTGCTGCCCTTTATCCTAATTGCAATTGTTTTGACGTCGGCTGTTAGCAGCACTATCAATGCATTCTTTTTTAAATTGATGATATTTTCATTTCTCATTACTATGCCTCCGCCAGTATCGAAAATACATTCATCAAAATCGCTCACATTTTCAATTATTTCTGATTCCACTTCCCTAAGCTTATCCCAGCCATATTTTTTCACAAAATTATTAATACTAATCTTTGTTCTCTTGACGATTTCCTCATCTGTGCATATCAATTTTATATCCAAATTTCTGGCTAATAATTTGGCAATGGTTGTTTTTCCGGTTCCTCTGAAACCGATTAAAGCAATGTTCATTTTTTGCTATTATTTCTTATACAACTCCTTAAACTTTTCCCAAAAGTCAGGAAATGATTTGTTGACACAGTTTGGATTCTTAATTTTAACGCCATTGATGGCCAACCCAGCAACTGCAAAGCTCATTGCCATTCTGTGGTCTTTATAAGTTTCAATAATTGCCCTGGAAAGCTTTCTCCTTTTAATCTTCAAACCGTCTCGAAGCTCTTCAACATTTGCACCAATCTTCCTTAGTTCAAACGCTAAAGCCTTTAATCTGTCAGTTTCCTTAAATCTTAAATTTGCTGCGTTTCTTATTGTAGTCGTTGAATCAGCAAATAAGCTTGTAACAGCAAGAGTTGGGACAACATCTGGCAGTTCATTCATGTCCACATCGACACTTCTGAGGCTGTGGCCCCTAACTTCAACAAAATCATTGCCGTTCTTTACACTGCACCCCATCCTTTTAAGTATCTGAATGAATCTCAAATCTCCTTGTTTTGATTTAGGATTTATATTTTTTACCCTAACTTTGCCTTTAGTAATTGCAGCTGCTGCAAAGAAATAGCTCGCATTTGATGCATCACCTTCAATCTTATAATTTCTGGCTTTGTATTTTTTATTATTGTTTATTACAAATTTTTTATAATCCAAATTTTTGACATTCACCCCGAAGTTTTTCATCACATCTAAAGTTATGTCAATATACGGTTTGGAAACTAGTCCGTCAGTAACCTCTACTACAATATCTTTTCTTGCATAAGGTGCGCACATTAGTAAAGATGTAAGAAATTGGCTGCTTATTTCACTCTTTAACTTGATAATACCCCCTATAAATGAGCCTCCATAAATTTTAACCGGCGGGAATCCATCATTGCTTTCACATTTTACTCCTAATTGACGCAACGCATCAATCAGATCTTGAATTGGCCTTTGCCGCATTCTCTTGTCTCCGGTAACTATTGTTTCCCCTTTGGGCAGGGACGCTAAGGTTGTAGTAAAGCGCATCGCTGTTCCAGCATTTCCAACAAATATCTTGTTTTTGGGCTGAAGCAAGCACCCATCTGTCCCATGAACAACAAGGCAATCTGATCTTTTTTCTATTTTGACTCCAAATTGCCTTAATGCAGATATCATATATTTAGTGTCGTCGCTAAATAAAGGATTTTTTAACACGGATTTGCCGCTGGCTAAGGAAGCAATAAGCATAGCCCTTTGAGTGTAGCTTTTCGATGGAGGTGCTTCAATCACCCCATTAACCCATTTCTTAGTTTTGATGGTCAGCATCTTCTAAATAGCTTATTGCTTTTTCTCTCATTAAGTGCGTTGGAGCATTTTTCTTTGTCCATAATTTGAATTGTAATTCCGCACCATTTATGAGCATCTCAAACCCAGGAATTACTGTACACTCTTTTTTTTCGGCATATTTAAGCAGTTTAGTCTTATAAGGATTAAACACAATGTCAAATATGATAGAGTCTTTCCTTAAAAGACGTGAGGGAATCGGGCAGTCATAAGGGTAAGGGTGCATTCCGACTGGGGTTGTATTAATCAAAATATCATAATCAATTTTTTTTAAGTCATTTAAACTGCCATAACTGCAGTCAAAACAGTCTGCAATATTTCTTGCACTTTCCACTGTTCTGTTTAATATTGTTGTATTTGCACGTTCTTCTTTCAAACCGTACGCTACAGCTCTAGATGAGCCGCCTGCTCCAAGAACAACAACTTTCTTGTTTTTCAACTCGGTTTTTGTTTTTAGTGCCTTAATCGCCCCATCACAGTCCGTATTATGCCCAATTAATCGCTTATTTTTGACAACTATTGTGTTTACGGCGCCAATTTTCTCCGCTTTTTTGTCTATATTATCTATAAATTTGACAATTTCAATTTTGTGTGGAATGGTGACACTAAACCCAAGAATATTTTGTCCCTTAAAATAATTAACAAAATGTTTTAGGTTATCCACTTTGAACTTAAGATACACTGCATTAATGTTTAACTTCTCAAATGCAGCATTATGCATAATATTTGACAATGAATGTGTAACTGGATTGCCTATTATCCCCAGGATTTTTGTTTGATTATTCAGTTTTTTGATTCGATAAGAATGCATCTCATTGAGTGTTAACTGCCCGTCTGCCGATTCTTTTCCTTTTTCGTTCGCGGCATAAGTTATCTGAGAGCCAAGGATAATACTCAATATCCTGCTAAACTCCCCATAGGAGCCGCTGCAAAAAGCAATAACCTTAGTTTTTTCTTTATTGGCATCATTAATTAAATCAAATATTTCAAAATTGTCAGTTACTGATTTTGCCTTGGTTACAATCTTGATAAAATCAGGATTTAGCTTTTTCATTTTGTTGTAAACATTAATAATATTTTTTGGAGTTTCATAGAGATTATGGTGGGATATAATTATTCTTGTAGTGCTTTTATTTTTTAATAAGTGTTTTAGAAGATTTTTGTCAGTTGAATATTCAACGTCAACAAAGTTTACATCTGATTTTATTGCTGCTTGCAGCGCGTCAATCCTATCTTCTTCACTGCCAGTGAACAATCCACCTTCATCCTTTTTTCTGTTTGTTGCTATCGCCGGCTTTTTGCACATTTTTATCAGATTTTTGATATTTCTGTGGCTTAAATCCTTTATATAATCCAGCCTTAATTCTATTAAATCCGCATTTTGGATATTGTTTATTTCTCTAATAGCCTCTTTATACGTTTTTGCCGTTACAACAGCAGCTAGCATCTTATTCCTCAAGGATGGCTTTTATATCTTCCAAAGAGACCTCATTAGAAATAAATGCGTCGCCAATTGATTCCAATAGCACAAAATTTATTCTGCCATCCATAATTTTTTTGTCGTAATGTATACAATCAAGAATTTTTTTTGGCTTTAGCTTATGGTGGCTTAGCTTGTGAGGCAACCCAATATATTGCAACAGGTTATTTTGCCTTATCATGGAGCCTTCATGCAAAAAACCCATCTTTGCAGACAGTTTTGCAGCATAGGACATTCCAATCGCAATTGCTTCTCCATGGCTAATTTTGTAATTTAATGCCGTTTCAATTGCATGACCTATTGTATGGCCATAATTGAGAATTCTCCTAAGTCCTTTTTCTTTTTCGTCTTCTTCAACAACACCTGTTTTGATTTCACAGCTTCTTTTTACCGCTAGCTTTAAGATTTCCAGATCATAGTTCAAAATTTTATCTATATTTTTCTCGATAAAATGAAAAAAGTCTTTATCTTTTATTAACGCATGCTTAATTAATTCAGCCAGGCCATTTATTAGCTCTTTTTTTGGCAATGTTTTTAAGAAGTTTAAATCTATAATCACTTTTTTTGGCTGATAAAAAGCCCCTATAGCATTTTTTGCATGTTTTGTATCCACCGCTGCTTTGCCTCCTATTGAGCTGTCCACCATTGCAAGCAGAGTAGTAGGAACTTGAATGTAGGGAATTCCTCTCATGTATGTAGCTGCTACAAATCCAGCTAAATCCCCAACGACACCGCCGCCAAGAGCAATAATGCAGGTGTCTCTTCCCATCGAAAGCATGAGCATTTTGTTCTCAATCTCTTCCTTAGTTTTCCTATTCTTGCTTTCCTCACCTGCAGTAAAGGCAATTAAATGAGCATGAATTTTTTTAGTCTGAAATTTTTTCAATATTTTTTCGCCGTAAATTTTCTCAATGGCTGAATCAGTGATTATTGCATAAACATTTGCCATTGGTTTTTGTATTAATTCTTCAGCTAAATTATCAAGCAACCCTTCCCCTATCAAAATGTCATAGGAATAATCCAACTCTTTTCTTAAATTAACTCCAACTGTGTCCATTTTATTTTTAAAGTAAATTGTGTTTATCTTTTAAGCATAAATTTCATATTTTTCTTCCTACTGCTCGCGCTATCAGCTTAAGTTCTTCCATCAAGCTTTCAAATCTTTTTGTGCTTATTGTTTGGCCAGCATCGCTTACAGATTTTTCTGGATTTGGGTGTACTTCCATTAATAAGCCATCTGCTCCAGCTGCAATTGCAGCCCTGCTCATTGGGCTTACTAAGGTATACTTTCCAGTGCCATGGCTGGGATCAACAACAACAGGCAGATGAGTCAGTTCCTTTACAGCAGGCACTGCGTTTAAATCAAGAGTGTTTCTGGTGTAAGTCTCAAAAGTCCTTATTCCTCGCTCACATAAAATAACATTATGGTTACCTTCAGACATTATGTACTCTGCGCTCATAAGCCATTCATTTATCGTTGCTGATAAGCCTCTTTTCAACAATACAGGATGCCCATTTTTTCCAACTTCTTTTAGTAAATCATAGTTTTGCATGTTTCTCGCGCCAATCTGCAGTATATCGGCGTATTTGCAGACTAAAGGCACATTTCTAGTGTCCATTACCTCTGTTATTATAGGCAAACCCGTCTCTTCTTTAGCCTTTTTTAGTAGCTTTAGCCCTTCTTCGCCCATCCCTTGAAAAGAGTATGGAGAGGTTCTTGGCTTAAATGCGCCACCTCTTAATATTTTTGCCCCTGCCTTTTTTACTGCTCTTGCGGTTTCGATTATTTGATGTTCGCTTTCGACTGAGCATGGGCCTGCCATAATTACTATCTCATTTGAGCCTATTTTAACTCCATCAACCGTTATTACCATATTTTCCGGATGAAAATCCCTGCTGACTAATTTGTAGGGCGCTAATATTGGCATTAATTTCTCCACACCCTCCATTGCCCTTATCTGCGATTCCGGAACTTTTCTTTCATCACCTATAAGACCTAATATTGTCAGAAATTCTCCTTTTGATATATGCGGCTTTAAGCCGCTTGCTTTTATTTTTTCAATTACTTTTGCAATTTGATCCTCTGTTGCGTTTTTTTTCATCACAACAATCATTTTTCAATCACCTTTGTTTATAGTTTTATCATATTTAATACAATGAGATTAGTCGCCTTTTAAAAAAGAAGCTAATCAATACTTAAAGTAAAAAAAGAAATACTTAAAGCTGGAAAACAGTCTATAGAACGCAAATCCAATGCTAGCCATTAAATTTTCTATTTTTCTCACAGTTCCAACACATTCTACAGAAAGTTAAAGTTATATTTAAATGTTTTTATTCAGAAAAAATTAATTCCGCGATTGATTTTTTCTGTTTTAAAAAGCATTTCACAAATTTCAAAATCCCTCAACTCAAATGTATCTCGACAATATCGTTATCTTGAGCAACATGCTCTAATCGTCTTATGATCATACCTTCAAATTTTGCTGATTTTCCCCAAATCCTTGCAAATCTAAACTTGTAAATGAAATCTTTGTGCAGTTTTAAGCAAACATCTCTTAATGTGCATCCTTTTCTCATTATTAAAGGTACTTCCATATCTGCCTTTTTGCCAACTTCTTTGCAATATATCCTTATGAAGTCTAATTTTTTGAAAATAAGGTCTTTAACAGCTTCTGTATTCACCTTTTTTTCAGCTGAAATGCAAATGTCAGGTTTTAAAATTGATTTTATTCTTTCTAACTCTTCCTCCTCAATCATATCAATTTTATTCAAAACAGTTATGGCAGGGATATATTTCCTGTTGTCATCTATCACATCAATTAGTTGGTCATCTGTTATGTCTTCTCTTATCACAATGCTACTGTTATCCAATCTGAATTCTTTTAATATTGATTTAATTGTTTCTTCATTAATCTTTGTCAGTTTTACAGTCAATCCTATATCAATTCCGCCTCTAACTTTCTTTGAGATCTTAACTAACGGAGGTTTTTGATTTGTCCTTAGCCCAGTTTCATAAATCTCTTTCTTCACAACTTCCAAATGCTCCGGGTGAAAAACGTCCAAAAGAATGATAACTAAATCTGCGCTTTGTGCGCATGCAAGAACTTCTTTTCCTCTGCCCCTCCCTGTTGCAGCCCCTTCAACAATCCCAGGAACGTCCAAAACTTGTATTTTTGCATGGTTATACTCCATTAATCCCGGAATACAGGTTAAGGTTGTGAAGGCATACGCACCCACAGGAGAGTTTGCATTTGTTATTGCATTAAGCAAAGTTGACTTGCCAACAGAGGGAAATCCAACCATAATTATGGTCGCATCTCCGCTTCTCTTTACTGAAAATCCCTCCCCTTTTCCTTTAGAGGCTGCCTTTTTTTTATATTCGTCCTTTAATTTTGCTAATTTTGCCTTAACTAATCCAATATGATGCTGAGTTCTTTTGTTGTATTTTGTAGTTGCTAGTTCATCCTCTAATTCATTGACCTTCCTATCATATGAAGATTCGTGGTGCTTAACATCTTTTATGTTGAACTGCTGAGCCATTAAAACAAGGTTAAAGAAAATAATATAAAAAGGTTTAGTTGCAATTTAATCTCAAACAGAGCATTCTCTGAAAAAGATAATCTTATATATAGGTAAATAAATGACATGAAAAAACCAAAGAAGGTGATAATATGGAAGGAAAAGTAGTGCCAACTGGTGTTAAAGTTGTTTCTGTTTTGTATTACATAGGCTCTGCATTTATGCTGCTAATGGCCATACTGCTGTTTGTGGGTGCAGGATTCATGGGAAACTTGCTATCAACAGTGCCGCTTATTGGTTCTTTTGGCTCAGGATTCTTTATAGTTATAGGTGTAATTCTTCTTGCATTTGGGGCCCTTGGAATTCTTATAGGGTGGGGATTGTGGAAGGGAATGCCTGCTGCTAGGATAGGGGCTATAATAATAGCAGCGCTGGGAATAATATCGGGTATATTGTCAATAATTGGCGGCGACTATTCTAGCGTGATTGGATTGGCTATTAACGGAGCAGTTGGAGGGTACTTGTTATTTAGCTCTGAAGTAAAATCTGCCTTTTCAGCATCAGCCTGATTTAAATGGATATTGCAAAAGATTTTACAACCAGCTTTAATGAGTTGAAGAAGCATAAAGTTATTGCTGTTCCAACGCTTCTTTCCTTAATTATTCCATCAATTTTATTTCTAATATTTTTTTATGCCTCTGGACTTTATGGATTAAGCACGGATTTGCTTAAACTATATCAGCAATTCGATGAAGAGCAAAGAGCATTTCTTTTTGAAAATCCTGATACTGGCAATAGAAATAACACATTAAATCAAATAAATTATATTTTTGAAACAGATGAATATAAGAGAGATTTCATCAATTATTTAGGGCAAAAAGGTTATGATTGGAAAATATGGCTTTCGTTAATAAATCCGGGAAATATAGCGTTATTAATAACATTCGTTCTAGCCATATTCATAATATCATTATATTTGTCATGCGCTTCTTTTGCCATAATCACGCTAAACCTGAAAAACAAAGACTTGAGCTTTTCAAACACAATAGCTTTAACAAATAGATTTCTATTGAGTTTGCTTTCTTTACGGCTATTATTTTCCATTATTATTGGGCTTCCGATATTACTGGGAATTTTAATGACAGTAGTCTTTTTCTTTATTAATGTTATTCTTGGGGGAGTATTCACATTTTTGCTTATAATCGGAGCGATTGCATATGCAATATTTATTGGGATTAGATTGTTTTTTTCAACACCAATTATGTTTATAGAGGAAAAGAAAGCGAAAGATTCAATCAAGACAAGCTATAACTTAACAAAACACCACTCAAAGCAGGTGCTAATTGTTTTTGCAATAATTTATGGAATTATGGTGTTTTTAAACAGCTTTATCGGAAGTCCATTATATAGTAGCTTTATCAACTTATTCACAACTGGAAGCATTCTAAAGTTTATTGTAACTTTGCTTGTTGTAATATTCTTCTTAGTGCTCGAAGCTTTTACATTGGCATTTGAAAATATGTTCTTCTTTTACTCTTATATAGATTTTAAAAAGGCGGTCAAATGATACAACAAGGGAGAATAAAATACATACAAAAAAACCTTAGATCTGGTTATGTTGATGTAATAAAGAAGAAACTTCTTAGCAAAGGGTATTCCGAAACCGATATAGATGATACAATAAGCTATGTTAAAGGGCAAAATAATTCTAAAGAAACTCCTATGGCTGTATCAGCAACTGCAAAAATACAATACGCAGGTTTTTGGGTAAGATTTTCCGCTATGGTTTGGGATTGGATAATTTTTGGAATTCCCGTCTCTATTATTCAAATCTTGTTGATTTGGTCTACGGGAATCGACTCAATGGCTTATGTAGCCACGTTAGGTATGCTGGTTCTAACAGTATACATGGATGGTATTAAAGGCGGAACCCCTGGAAAATTAATATTGGGGTTAAGGATACAGAACGAACAAGGCCAATTTATTGGCATACCTAGTGCAATTTTAAGGTATATCGGGAAAATTTTGTCCGGAATATTACTGGGAATAGGTTATCTAATGATAGCCTGGGACGAAAAGAAGCAAGGAATGCACGATAAGATTGCAAAGACATTTGTGGTAAAAACAGGCGCTGAAAGAAAAGTTTTGACTGTAATTGGTATAGTCTTAGGATTTTTGATACCTATCTTAATAATTGTTTTGATAATTGTTGGGTTGTATACATTAATTCCTGGAATTCAAAGTGAACTAATCCAAAATGCTTTTCAGCAACCAAGCTCCTCCCAATATAATCTGCACATTCTTAATGCTAGAAACATATGGGCATCCGGTGGGGATTATCAGGAACTTCTGAGAGAAGCAGAAAAAGCTCTTCAAATTTCTACAACCGACGAACAGAAGTCAGGAGCCCATTACTGGATGGCTATAGGATACTATAGATTATATAATCTTGATAGCGCCAAAGAACATGCTGAAACTGCTATAACACTCAATTCAAACTTTTCTGGCCCTTATGTTACCTTGGGTGCAGTTATGTACGATAAAGGAAATTTCAATAAAACTAAAGAACTGGCACAAAAAGCTATTGAACTTGATGCTAGCTTTGGATGGGCGTATAACCTACTTGGTTTAGCTTTAGCATCTGAAGGTCAAAGAGAACAAGCAATATTGAATTTTAAGAAAGCACTTACATTTGACCCAAATAATGATGTATTTCAAGCAAATCTGAGGAATTATGAATTATTTAACTCGACTGAATCAAAGTCTTACGGTGATTACATATTCAACACAAGAACATTTATCAATACTGGAGATTATAGGAGAGCCGTACAAGAAGCAGAGAAAGCACTTAATGTTTCTATAAGCGACCAACAAAAAGCTGGAGCATACTACTGGATTGGTGTTTCATACTCGAATCAAATAAAGTTAGACAGCAAAGGCAATCTAGATAAAAATATATATCTTGCCAAGGAAAATTTAGATAAAGCGATATCTTTAGACCCATCACATTCTTGGGCATATTCATGGTTGGGTTTCGTAATGTACAATTTTAATAACCTTAATCGAGCAAAAGAACTTTCACTTAAAGCAATTGAATTGGACCCATCGAATTCACTAGCTTACCATACACTAGGTAAGGTTTTAGCATTTCAAGGTAATAAGGAAGAAGCAATAAGAAATCTCGAAAAAGCAATTTCATTAGAACCATACAATGAAATATATAAAAAAGACTTAGAATGGGCTAAAATTCAAGATTTGAATCCTTAGTCAAAAATGATTATCGAATCATGGCCTATAACTGCACAAACATATGCAGCTTCGAATTTTACTAAGTTAACAATGTAAATCTGGATATAAAGTAGAGAGGCTAACAGATTTATGTGAATTAAAAGCTTGATGCAAAAATGGAAACATTACAAGTAGAATCTATCCTATCGGGCGGATTTTCAAAAAATTTTCTTAATGATAGCAGTAAAAACAGCTAAATTAATTTTTTATTTTTAATGTTGAATTTTAAAATTTTACTCGTCCTTTTGTTGTATAATACAATACCAAAGCTTAGATTATCAATTTTTGTTGTATTCTACATCTTGTTGTCCTATACAACCAATAAATTTAAATATAACTTATTAGTTGTACTATATAACATGGATGAAAGAGAAAAAATATTAAGGGATAATTTTGAGGAGTACTTCCAGCTAGGTTTAAAAGCTTTTAATGAGCAGAAATACAATAGCACCACAACTTTGTTTTTCAAAGCGATAGTTGCGCTATGCGACTTATTTTTATTAAAAAGGGAGGTAAGAATTCCTTCTTCTCATTCTGACAGATTTAGAAATATAGAAGAAAAATACCCAGAACTTTACAAAATTCTTGATAGGGATTTTCCATTTTATCAGGATTCCTATACAAAGAAAATGGATAAAGAATCAGCGGAACTGCTTAAAGATGATATTGGAAAAATTAAAAAAATACTTGAAGAGTGAAAAAAGAGAGAATATCTTTGACATTGTGATATTTGGCTCTCTAGTAAAAGGCTCGTTAGAACCAAGGGATATAGATGTCATGGTAATTTTCCTAGATGGAAGCCTTAAGGAAAGGCTCGATTCAATACAAGAAATTAAAAGCAGATTAAAAGGAAAGATTGATGAAGCAATAGACATAAAGCAATGCCTATTGAAAGACTTATTTTCTCCAGAATTTATGGCAAGGACAGGAATTTTGCTTGAAGGCATTAGCGTTTTTCATAATAAGAAATTCTGCCAAACTTTAGGATTCGAATCCTATGCAATCTTCTGGTACAACCTAAAGAATTTAACCCATACGCAAAAGGTTAAATTCAATTATATTCTTGCAGGCAGGAATCAAAAAGGGATTATCGAGCTTTTAAATGGGAAAAGGCTCGCAAGCGGAGTTGTTAAAATTCCTATTGAAAATTCACTTGAATTTGAGGAAGTGCTTAGAAATAATAAAGTTGCACACAATAAAAAAAATATTTTGGAAGAGTTGTAAAGTCAAAGGAAATAGTGTAAAGAGGTTATTAAATTATATACTGAATCTAAAAAGGCGAAGAAACATTGTTATAGTGTCAAAAGTTGTCTCTCTTTATGATAGTGGAACAAATTAAAAATAATATTAACTGGATAAAGGACATATTTACCTTAATATTTGCAGTTGTTGGTACCATAATTGCAATATTGACCTATAAGAGGGCAAAAGCTACTATATTGCAACCCATTAGGACTGAAGTAATCAAAAAACAATCACTCCTTTTATCCGAGCTACTTAGCTTTCTCGGAGAGAGACAAAAATTTGAAACAATTGATTTATATTACGAAGATATAATTAAATTAAGTATTATAGGATTCCTTATTAAACATAGATTACTCACAGAAAATGTTGACGAACATCTTAAGTATTTTAAAGAAAACTTTTACTTTGGAGATGTAAGTAAACAAGGAGGTATAGAAGAAATGGGTTTATATTTTTCATATCCAAAAATTGTAAAATCAAAAAATTTTATAGACAACATATACGAAACTTTAAGTGAAATTAAAAAGTCCAAAATACAAGTAAAGGATATTTTATATCCAAAAAAATATTTTGCTATAGAACTAAAAATACGTGAATTTTTGGATAACCCATTTATGCCAGAAAAAATACGGCAATCATTAAAGAAACTAAATAAAGAAATAAGTGATAACAATAATATCCATTTAACATTTGTTATTCAACATTTCTTAATTAATTTTGCAAAAAAATACTTACACGATAAAAAAATGCCACATATTCAATATACCGAGATATATAATCATTTTAACAGACATGCTATAAGCCCTCTAAAAACTATTGACGAATTAAGAAATGAAGTTAGAAATTACTTACGTATTGACGAGAAATGGTAACATAACCTTCTTCCGATTAATTCGAACGAAATAGAAACTATTAAATGCAGTTTTAATCCATTTGATAGAATTAACTTATTAAATCAAAATTTAGAATTATCTTTCACTTCTTCTTCGGCACTTTCTCCCAATCTTCCAAAAATTTCTTAATTCCGACATCTGTCAAAGAATGCTTAAACAACTGCTCAAAAACAGAATAAGGCATCGTTGCAATATCTGCTCCTATTTTTGCCGCTTCAAGAACATGGATTGGATTTCTTATTGAGGCAACAAGAATTTGAGTTTTAAATTTGTAATTATCGTAAATCAGCTTTATATCTTTAATTAAATTCATTCCAACTTCCCCAATATCGTCTAATCTTCCAACAAATGGACTTACAAAAAAAGCCCCTGATTTTGCTGCCAATAAAGCTTGGTTTGCAGAAAAAACAAGTGTTACATTAACTTTTATGCCTTGTTTTGTTAATTTTTGGCAGGCTTTCATTCCTTCAACTGTCATTGGAACTTTAACAACAATGTTTTTTGCAATCTTGGAAAAGGCAATGCCTTCCTTTACCGTGCCGTCTGCATCTAAAGAAACAGTCTCAGCGCTGACTGGACCTTTAATTATTGAGCAGATTTCTTTCAGGACATCATTATAGTCTCTGCCTACTTTGGCTGCCAAACTTGGGTTTGTGGTGCAGCCATCACACAAATTTGTCTCTGTTGCACGTTTTATCTCTGAAGTGTCAGCTGAATCAATGAAAATTTGCATTTTGCATAGATTATTCCTCTTTATTTTTAAGTCTTTTTATTTCAGAATCGTACGTATTAAGTTACCTCTATACTCCACTACAGAAATTATTATATTCTAGTTC
>JBBSVT010000032.1:0-7216 GCA_038046685.1 Nanobdellota archaeon | reverse complement strand
TCACAATTTGTGGGCAAGGCTAAAAGCCTTGATTGATGAACTTTTCAATAACGCCCAATAAAAACGTTTGTAGTCTTTACATATTTATTACAAATCAACAAAAGGCTCTCTTGCAGCATCTGCAAGAATTGATTTAACAGCAGCATCGTATAAATGCTTTTCCAGATCCGATGTACATGGCATATATCCAAATGAATCCACGTGCTTTTCTATGTATGCCTTCATGGCTTCAGTTCTCAACCCAAATAAAACCGGCTCAGTAAAACCATGAATCCTACAAAGTTCATCTGCATAATTTAGCGCCACTCCGAGCCTATGGCTAAGCTCTCGGCGTATTCCCTGGAAATCAATGATTTCATTGCTTGAATTGCCCCTGGCAGCTAATGGAACAATTAGTGCGTCAAGTCCATTATTTGGATATTGCCTCGGCGTACGCTGCCCATTTCCTCCAGAATATTCATCCATCATAATTTTATAAAAGTTATTTTATTTAAATTCTTGTGAACAAATTATTCTCAAAGGAATAATTGATATAAATTATTATTAATAACTTGTTTATTCCAAAAAGAATATTTTTGGCAAAAGGGTTTATTAATGAGAGTTAGAATTAAAATTTTATGCCCGAAGACCAATCACAACAGCTTTCTCGCCTAGAATATTATCAATGGCACACATTAAAACCAAATCAGATCTATCAAGCATACTTAGCCCATATTGGAAAAGGTGTTGTGGAAGCTACAGTTGAACACCATCCTGAACTAGGATTGGTAGGGTTAGTTAATGATGGTACTAAATCGTTACAAAGAGTGATACCAGAAGAATTACTAGTCGAATTAAATAGAAGGGGGGAAAAACCGCCGCGTGACGTTGGGCTTGTTAGGGGCATACTTATAAAAACTGAAATCCTACAAACATATGCCACCTAAAGAATTATTATCTACTACTTTAAATTACAAAACGCATTCTATTGTTCAACCTTTATACCTATTCGTTATCGGCATTCGCCATTCCATGCTGTGAAATGAGCGCTCTGAAAGCCGAATTATCACAGGCGATTTTCTTTTATGCTCATTAAGCCTTACTCTCTCGACAACATTTTCAACAATCTTCTTATCGAACCCTTTGCTGACAATCTCCTGAACAGATAAATCATCTTCAACATGCATTTTCAGTACCCTGTCAAGAATATCATAAGATGCGCCAAGCTCTTTTTCCGCTGTGAGCCCTTTCACAAGCTCTGCACTGGGTTTTTTTCTCAATATCGGCTCCGGAATTACCAAAAATTTTCCCATTGCGATTACTTCTGTTTTCCACAAATCCCCGATTACAAGAATATCAGCTGCATTGTCGCCATATTTTGTTGTGTAGCCAAGGGCAATCTCTGATTTGTCAGATGTGCCTATTACTAAAGCGTTATTTGAATTTGCAAAGTAGTAAAGAATCATCATTCTTGCTCTGGCCTTCAAATTTGCCGCTGAATAGGCATTTTCCTTAATTTTTAATTGTTTTTCAATTTTCTTAGAAAACTGGGCAATCTCACCTATTGAAATAGAATAATGCTGTATCTTCAGTTTTTTTGCCAACATTTCTCCGTCTTCAACGCTCCCTTTTGAGGTTGTTCCAAAATCCGGCATCAGAATGGCTGTCACATTTTTGCCTCCCAGCGCTTTAACAGCTATGGTGCAGGCAACTGAACTGTCAATTCCCCCGCTCATACCTACAACAGCCTTCTTAAAATTATTTTTGCTGAAGTAGTCTTTAATCCCCAAGATTAAGGCATTATAAACTTCTTTTGTGTTCATCTTGCCATTAATTTAAGCTTTGCATTTTTTTAACTTAGTTTCCTGTTTTGCGATTACACTGCTTATTAAATATGTCTTATCACCCATAAACCTGATTGAATAGGCAAAAGTGCCAGTACTGCCTAATTTTTGATGTATTGGGTTATTGCCGTATTCTAACTTAAATAAATGGTCTCCGAGATTGTTCACTTTAAGATTGTCTCCATTTGCTGCGATTTCAATTATTTTTTTCAACAGGATTAAGCCTTGATTTGCATCCTCAACTGATTTAAATCTCGAGATTTGAATTACAACGGCAAAATTGGAATTTTCGTCCATATAAACCTTAGTAAGTGAGGGATTATTCTTCCAATTTTTATATTTTTCATATATTTCATCATCGTAAAACAGAATTGATATTAAGTTTAAATAGTTCTGCTGCCTGATGGATGGAGATTTTCTAGCATAATCACTTATCGGGACTTCCTTAACCAATATTCCAAAATCCAAAAAATCCTTGTCGCTTAATACAGCATTGCCTAAAATTTTATCATAGCTGGTTTCTGATAATATGTTTGAAATGCCTCCGCCAATAGAAGGGGTTATAAAAGATTCAATAAAAGCTGCAAGCAATAACAGCGGAAGCAAAATAAAAAAATATATTTTCATTATTTCGGCAAATAATGATTTGAGGCTTCTTTTTGCCATTACTTTTTTCTTAAAAAATAATTTTAATCCCAGAGTAATACCGAATATGGAGCAAGTGATTAATGCAAAAAGCTCGATAATGCCATGGGGCAGAAGAGCTCCAGCTGAGGTTATCAGGGCGATTGGCTTTAGTTGAGCAATCCTCAGGTATAAATCGACGACAACCCCTAGTCCGATCCCATTAAATAAAATTATTAAAATTGGCAGGACTAGTGTAAACCCAAGAACAATCAAAAGCAAGCCTACAAATGAGTTGTTCAGGAAAATTTTAAAAAAGGTCAGAAAATTACTATCTGTTACAATTCCCTCAACCTTATGGGTGATTGATTTGAACATAATCAGCTTAAATTTTGGAGGCAAAACGAATCCAATAGCAATTCCTATGAGGAACATAATAAGCATTGCTATAACTACTTTCTTGTTATTGTTCAGCAAATTAAGTGCGCTAGCTATGTTATTTTTTATCATAATTTAAAAATCTATTATCAAAGAATCTTCATCAAAATCCTTGCATTTCTTAATTACCTTCCCATTATTGAAGTACATGCTGTGCCCATAATAAACAATTCCGTCCTGCGCCCCCACCTGATTTACGAAAACCATGGGAATCCTATTTTCTTCCCATCTCTGCTCCAGGACTTTTTCAACTGCTTCAATCTTGCCCTTCCTGTAGGGAGAAGCGGAAATATTAATTATTAACTCAGCGCCTTTTTCTTTTTGGATTTTGGTTGTCTCGGGCAGCCATATATCTTCACAAATGCTTATTCCTATTATTTTTCCATCAAAGTTAAAAATTGTTGCTTCATCCCCTTCTTTAAACCACCTTTTCTCGTCAAAAATTGCGTAATTAGGCAGGCAAATCTTATTATGTACTTTTATTATCCGCTGGTCTCTTATAATTGCGGCGCTGTTTTGCAGAAATCCGTTTTTCCTGTCAATATATCCAACGATTGCACTCTTATTTTTCGTATTTTGGGCTATTCTTGCCAAAGCGCCAATGTTTTCATCGATGAAATCATGCTTCAGAAGCAAATCCTGCGGGCTGTATCCTGTAACAGAAAGCTCGGGAAAAACAACAATGTCTGCTCTTATTTTCTTGATAATTGTGATCATTCTTTTTGCATTTCCATGGATATCGCCTACAACTGGATTTATTTGCGCCAAGCAAATTTTCATAGGACTGCATTTATAATAATGTTTAAAAATGTTTTTAAATGTTCATGCATTATGTATGTTTTTAGAATACACATGGTTGTTAATAACATACAATTACAAAAATTAAAGAAAATAAAGGAATTGATACTAAAAGTGCAAAGACAAACTATAAAAATAATACAAGAATAAAAAGAATAAATTAAAAGGAGGATTAGGATAAAACTCCAAAATAAGCCAGAATTGCAAATCCAAATACTAGCGGGACTACTAAAGATAATGCTCCAATTATGATTCCTGCAATTGCCACACCTTTTCCTTTTAAATTTGTATTCCCTTTGATTTTTACTAAAGCAACAACACCAGATACAACGCCAACAATTCCAAACAGTACAGGTCCCAATATTCCAAAAATAAAAAACGAAACAAACGCAAATATAGAAGATACTAATGAAACAATTACCCAGACTGAATTTTTTGCATTAATCTGTTGTCCGTCCACTATAACCACCCTTAACTTATTTTTATACTTCATTCAATAAAAATGTAATTTTGATACCCGAGTCCTGTTTCTGTATTATTATAAACAAATTCAATTTGCATTTTCTTCGATTGATCAAAATCTGAAGAGCACGACGCCTCTATTTCAAATTCTTCTTTTGAATTGACTAGAAAGGGAAACTCAATTTTTCCATTTACATTATTCAACGTCGCATTTGAGCAAATAGTAACCTTGAATGGTTCCTTTCTTATCCTTATAGGATAAACGAAATCATTTTTTAGTTTGATTTTAAATGATTGATCGCTTATTGAGGTGTAATCGCAAGTGGTTGAGCCAAATGAACATGATTTCTTGCCAATTATTTTATTTACACCTTGCTCAGCTTTTTTGCTTGCTATATCCTTAGCGTTTTCGCCTAAATTTTTAATATTTTCCTTACTAAGCATTAGCTTAGCCATCTCTTCAGCAAAAACTTTGTATTGATTATAAACACCTTCCAACATGTACAGTTTTCCATTTCTACATATTGCAGCGTCATCTGGAAGATTCCTCTCGAATTTTTCACCATCTTTACATTTTGTTCCGTCAGTAACATATTTGGTAGGTAAACAATCCACTTTGTAACCTTTTAATTGTACATATTTATTCTCATCACAATTGGAAATATCTTTACATAGTATGCCGCTGCCAATTTTCCAATTGTATTTTGATAATTCCTCATCTGAAACCCTGCATTCTTTTAAGCCATTGTTCTTTAGATCTTTGTTTAATTCTTTAAGTACACTATCCGAGCAACCTACAAGAAAAATAGAAAACAGCATTAAAAAAATAAGTTTTCTCATTCTTGTAATATTTTGAAAACTTATATTTAAGCCTTTCTAAGCGCTTTTCCATATTTCTTAACCCAATTATAAGCAGTTGCAGAGCAAATCTTTGCTTTGTCATATTCCTTTAAATGCTTGCTAACTTGATTATAGGGCATTCCCCTCTTCCTGCAGCTTATTGCTTCGGCAATTACTTCTGGTTTGTGCTTCATTTTCCAGAAGCCGTCATTTGGGACAAATAGACTTTTGCATTTATTGCACCTGTATCTTTGCTTTTTGCCAGATTGATTGTAGCGAAAACCTGCTTTAACAATCTCTAAAGAATTTTTGCAGAAAATACATTTCACAAACATAATTATCACCTCTGAAATTTCAGAGATGAACTTATATATAAATATGCCGAAGATTAAACTCTATCAAGTGATAAAAACCTTTATAAATAAATTAATCATTCTTTTTTCAATGGACGTTGCAATTCTGTATTCTGGCGGGAAGGACAGCACTTATGCAATTGAAAGTGCAATGCTCAAGGGCTGGAACATTAAATATTTGATTTCTATAAAGCCAACGAGAAAGGATTGCTTTTTGTTTCATTTTGCAACAGTAGAGCAGACAAAAGATTTGGCAAAAATTTTGCAAATTCCCCATTTCTATGAAAACTGCAGGGTTTCAGATCCATCAAAAGAAGCCAGTATTGTTAAGAGTATTGTTGAGAAAAATCAAAAAAAGCTAAAGGTTGATGCTGTTGTGTTGGGAGGAATTGGATTGCAGGAAACGCAGCTTAAAAGCATACAAAACGCATTAATGCCATTGGGAGTTGATGCATTTGCCATGCATGCCGGAGAAGAGCACGATTTAGTGATGGAAGAAATGCTAAACAAGGGGTATGAGATAATGATAACCCAAATTGCCTCTGATGGATTAAAGGATTGGCTTGGGAAAAAGATAACCAAAGAGAATTTTGCACAATTAAGAAGAGACTCTGTTAGGTATGGTTTTCATATCGGTTTTGAAGGCGGCTATGCCGACACTCTTGTAACAGACTGTCCTTTATTCACAAAAAAGCTTGTTGTTGAGGATATGTCAGTTATTTATGAAGATGATTATTGCGGGCATGTGGTTATAGATAAGTATAGGATGGAAGATAAGGCTAAAACAGAATTACTGGAGCACAGAAAAATTTTTGGCAGTTTCCTGAGATAAGTTTTTATAATCCAATTTTGGAATATTGCAGGTATTCTTTTTTCTATTTTTTGTAACCAAAATTGTAATTAAGAAGCTCGTCCAGTGCTTTTCTCTGACTGCTAGGCAGATTTAATTCTGTGAAGAGCTTCTTGAATTTCTCAAGCTCTAAATAAAGGTCACCTACGATTACTGCTACAACCATGTGTACTGTTTTGTAGGATTTCGGACTATTACGATTCCCAGAAAGGTCAAATCTCCTGCCAGACTTAAATTTTCCATCGAAAAATTCCGCCTCCAGCTCAACCCGATAATCTCCATCTACTTCTTGTTCAATTGTAAGCTGAGTAACTGTACCTTTTTCGTTTGCAAGAATTTTTCCATCTATTGAGTCATCAGGCTTAAGATATAAAGATAACCTATGCGAAGGCACAAGACCTTGTTTAGGGATTTCCAAAATCCAGCTGCCGTTATCTTGACGCCATTCATACTTTGGTTCCTGGTATCTTTGCCTAAATCTTGAGAATAAGTCTCGCATCTTAATGCAACCATTTAAGCTTAAACAGTTTCCCAACAGAAAGCTTTCCGGCACCATTAACTAAAATAACAATCAATCCTGCTAAAATTGACAAAACAAACTCGTAGCCGCCATTTGAAACTAAAAATCCGTTTTTCAAATGAACCATGAAGAATGCCACTAGCATATTTACCATCAAAACAAGCGATGACCATTTGGTCAGCATTCCCAAAATCAAGAAGAGGCCTCCAAAAAATTCAGCAACAGCAACGACAAGTGCCGAAATATTTGGCATTATTATTCCAATTTTTGTAAAAAAATCAACAGTTCCAACAAAGCCGCCTGGAACAAAAAGCTTTAAGTACCCGTGATACAGGAATATGACTCCAACTACAAGCCTTAAAAGGGTTAATGACCATTGTTTCAGGTTATTAGATTTTGGCATTTTTAATTAAAATTAAAACTTGTTGTGAAAGTCTGAACTTAAACTCTTTGTTCTAACTTGACTTCGCCACATCATAATTAAAAGTTTACAGTTTTCATAAATTTT
>JBBSVT010000031.1:0-3502 GCA_038046685.1 Nanobdellota archaeon | reverse complement strand
AAAATTTATGAAAACTGTAAACTTTTAATTATGATGTGGCGAAGTCAAGTTTTAATGCATACTCCTGTACACTCAATAGAATTTGTGAAACAATAGGTATATATATGGGTGGTTCTTAAGTAGTAGTTAATGAAACAAGAATTGAGAAAACAGGTGCCTCTCAGTTGTAAGTTAATATCAATTTATTTTTATGTTCTTTCAGTTTTTGTTTTGATTGAAGGTATAAGGGAAGCTAAATATTATTTTTACAGTAATTTAAAATTGGTTGCTTTTCTTTCTTTGATAATTATGTTGGTTATCTTATGCTTTTTTATTGGACGAGGTCTGCTAAAGTTACAAAATTGGTCAAGAATTGCTGGCATAATTATGTTAGCCTTTACAATTACTTTTGGAATACCGCTAACCTTAGAAGCCATAAGGCAAGGTGATTTTTTTGACTTTTTTATTCTAACAATCAATATAGTAGTTTTATATTATCTGATGTTTAATTCCAAATTAAGATCTGCATTTACATTGACTGAGTCAAAAATTTTTCTTATAGTAATCTCAATTGCAGTATCATTATTTGTCATATCATCTGCTATCTACTCTATCTTCAATATTTCAGGAATGTCATGCAACAAAATCACAGATCAATTCAAAAGGGATCAATGTTACCTTAAAATATCTTTACAAGCACAAAATCCTACAGTTTGTGACAAAATTGAAGACAAATTAACTCAAGGAGGTTGTCATCTAAATTTTGTATTAAGAAACCTCGATTCTTCCGCATGTAGCAAATTGCAAGATGAATCTCACAAGTATATATGTTATTCTCAGATAGCTCGAGACTTAAAAGATAGTAATTTATGCTCAGAAATTGAGAAGGAATATTTTAGAGACCTTTGCTATTTAGACGTTGCAGTTGCTAAAGAAGATGTATCAATTTGTAAGAAAGTCTCTGACAATGATACTGAGGAGAGATGTGCTATTGAAGTAGCAGGAGAAAGTGGTGAGCCTTCTATTTGTGAGCATCTTGAAGAGGGAATTAACAGAGATAATTGTTATGCAGGTGTTGCTCGAAGAAGGCATGAT
The DNA here is from genome assembly GCA_038046685.1 of Nanobdellota archaeon. Lineage (GTDB taxonomy): Archaea > Nanobdellota > Nanobdellia > Woesearchaeales > GW2011-AR4. The sequence continues at coordinate 2,428 of JBBSVT010000031.1, read as the reverse complement.
GGGTCATTTTGCAAAGTGATCTCAGACCAAGAAAGAAAAAACGTTTGTTACAAATCTCTAAATTAACATTCATCTATCATCTATAAATAAGATATAAACTACTATATAAATATTGAATCTAAGAATAAATAAAAATTTTTATTTTCCCTTCCCCCTCTTCCTCAGCTCTTCCTTTATAATCTTTCCCATTGTGTTTTTTGGCAAAACATCAAGAAACTCGACAAACTTTGGTTTTTTGAAAGAAGCTAGCTTTTCTTTGCAATAATTTATAATATCATCTTCACTTATTTTGCTCCCCCCATTTAATACAACAAAAGCTTTTACAGATTCACCAAATTCCTTGTCAGGAACTCCAATCACGGCACATTCTTTTACCTGAGGCATTGACTCAATTACATCCTCAATCTCTCTTGGGTAAATGTTGATGCCTCCTGAAATAATTACATCTTTTGACCTTCCAATAATATAAACATAGCCATTTTCATCAATCTTGCCAACATCTCCTGTTATGAACCATCCGTCTTTAAAGCAATGCTTGTTGTAATTTGGCTTATTCCAGTATCCGCTGAAGACATTTGGACCTTTAAGCAGGATTTCTCCCTCTGTATTAAATGCAACATCATTGTAGTTCTTGTCTGTAATCCTTACTTTTACGCCTGGCAAGCAAGGCCCTACTGAGCCAGGAATTCTTTCTCCATCATAAGGGTTTGAGAAGTTCATCATGGTTTCAGACATGCCAGCCCTTTCCAACACTTTATGTCCAAATGATTTTTTCAATTTATAAAATAAATCTCTTGATAGGGCAGCGGAGCCGGAAACAAAAAGCCGCATTGACGAAATATCGTATTTTTCCAGACCATCCACTTCAATCAGCTTAAAGTACATGGTTGGGACACCCATAAACAAAGTGGATTTTCTTTTATGTATTGTCTCAAGAACTTCTTCAGCAGCAAATTTCTTTTTGAGTATTGTAAAATTGCCAACATACAAAGAACCGCATAAAGCAACACCAATGCCATGAATGTGGTAAAGAGGCAATGTCAAGAGAAAAACATCATCTTTTGTCCATTTCCAAGCTTGCTCTAAAGCTTTGAGGTTGGATGTTATATTCGTCTGGCTTAAAGCAGCCCCTTTTGGTTTGCCAGTTGTTCCAGATGTGTAAAATATAATCGAGTAATCTTCATCTCTTATTGTTACATTTGGCTCTTTATCATCGGCTTTTTTCACCAATTCATTAAAATTAAGAGCATCTTTTTCATTGCCGTCAACAAGAATTATTTGCTTTAACTCTGGAAGTTTTGAAAGCACATTCTTAACAATCGGCAATCTTTCAGCATCTGTAATGATTGCTTTAGCACCTGAGTCGTGCAGAATGTGGTGAATCTCTTGCTCCTTGAAATTTATATTCATTGGCACAACAATGCTGCCATTCTTAAAGTTTCCAACTAAAGAATAAACTAGTTCCAGGCTATTTGGCATAAACATGGCTGCTCTATCGCCTTTGGAAATGCCTAAGCTACGGAAAGCATTGGCGACTTTATTAGCCTGCGAATCAATCTCGTTGAAAGTAACTCTTTGCTCTTCAAATTCAATAGCCACCTTATCAGGCAGCTTTTGAGCCGTTTGTTTGAATAGAGATGATATACTCATAAACTACAAAAGAATTTTAACTGCTCTTTTAAAATTAACCCTAAAGTATATAGTGGAGAATATATTTTCGATATAGAAGAAAATTTAAATGGGCTGATTTATTATAAAGGCTCTGTGGACTTTCATAGCTATATTCCCTAAATATGTTTAATAGCTAAATAATTTTCAATCTTTGTTTTATTATCCGATTCAAGTAAGCCTCTGAGGAGGATTGACCAAAAAGGTGTATAATCCCTACTTTTTTGATTTAGAGAAGTCACTACCCGACTTTAATGTTTTAACGGTTAAATAATTCACGAAAGAGGAGCATGAGGTAAGCATAAAAATTGCATCCTCTTGGTCTAAAGATTCTTCTTCCATTAATGAATGTCTGATTCCATCCGCATCATTTGTATAACCATATAGACTCTTAAAAGCATTTAGCAAAGCACCATGAAACTTGATTTTTCCACCTTTTACCAATTCATTTAGAGCGTCACCAAGTGTTGCATTTGGATTTTCTGATATTCTTCTACATATAGTTTCAACAGCGCTTATTGATTCCTTTATGGAATTCCTATAATCAGGATTTTTCCGGTCAGAAAGCAATTCCAATGAGCGAATTAAATGATTACCGACCTCATTTATTGGGCTATCAATAGCTTTTTCAACTTCAGCAATATCAGTATCTGAAGTAATTGGTGTAAAAATTGATGAAATTATCCTATAAGCAGATAGTTCTCTTTATGAAATAAGGGGACACCCCTTATAATCTCCTTCCGCCTCATTCCTCGTCAAC
>JBBSVT010000030.1:0-1023 GCA_038046685.1 Nanobdellota archaeon | reverse complement strand
AATCTTTACCCCACTGGTGTGCTACGCAACACCAGTGGAAAGCTCAACTTCTAAAAGAAAATTTGAAGAACTTCACTTTCCATGCTCTATAAGTCTCCTCATTCTCTGCACAAAATCTTCTGCGATTTTATAATACCTGTCGAATTCTTCTCCTTTGATCTCGACAATTTCCCGATGAGTAATCATCTTCATTAATCTGTAGAAATTCCTCATTATTGCAACATACTTGTGCTCAAGAAGTTTCCTCCTTACAAGTTTTTGTTCCATCAAATCAGCAGCATGCTCGGGGGTAGGAGGAATTTCGCCTACTTTCATGAGGGCGGCATGCGCAGCGTCAATTACAGCCCAATATAAGTCAATAACCCCCTGCAATAAATGCCATTTGGAGTTGTGCAGAGTGTTAGGCGCTCTTGTGTAGTAGGTCCAGATGCTTTCCTGTGTTGGCCTTACCCTTCCTCTTTTCAGCAAAGCCTGCATTGGATCGAAAAACCCAGAATCAATCAGTGCAACGCCATCTCTTAATAGGTTTATCGCTATTGGGTCACCACCTCTCATGTATTCCCAGAACGAGGTAAACCTCATTGTTGTGATATGAAGCTTGGTAGAAATCCTGACAATGGAGTTTTGAACAATTAAGCGGTAGGCTTCCACTACTTCCGGAGACATATTCATCATCAAATCATCAATTATCACAAGAACATCTATATCTCCTCCATGCCCTTTTGTTTTGCGGGCAGTTGAGCCAAAAATTACAACAGCCCTAATGAAACTGCCTAACTCCTTATAAATCTCGTTGGCGAACCTATAAGCAGTGTCAATATCCTCCTTGTAGTAGCGCTCCAGGTTAGGATGCTCTTTTTTAGGAATATCAAATTTCATACAAACCTCTTTTGATTGTCTGTTGTTGCAGTTGTTTATAAAATTATTGTTCGGTATTTAAAAGGTTTTGTTGTTTTCTATTGATAGTGACAGGCGTTGCGTGGATATTAACCATTTAATAGGTTAAAGTAAGATAACTTTCTT
>JBBSVT010000029.1:0-3753 GCA_038046685.1 Nanobdellota archaeon | reverse complement strand
TTGCAAGACGCAATGGGCTTGACAGATTAGTGTTTTTCGCTGACAGAGAAGTTCCCGTCAGCAGCAATACTCTTGATGGTGCAATAAAAGATTACGAAAGCAATACGCCTCAAGCAAGTGCTATAATTACTGTTAAGGATATGAGCAATGCCGTTAAAGGTTCTGCTACCACAGATTTGGAAGGAAGATTTAGTGTTTCGGACTTGCAAAACGGAAGATATAAAGTATTTATCGAGCAACAGGGCAGATATCCAGAAATAGTTGAACTTAATGTTAATGGCAACAGGACTTTAGAATGGAGTAATGTTTCTGTAAATAATTTTCCAATGGATTTGTTTGAGGCTTTGTTTTTTGTCCAAGATGGACATATTGGCAGACCTCCTTATAGGCTTGTCAAATATCAAAATGCTTTAAATCTTGATTACCAGATTGCGACTGCCCCAACTCCTCGTACAAGATGGGACAGGCAAATCCCTGCAAATGAGATGGCTGAGAATATAAAATTAGTCAAACTATTGATAAAAGCAGGAGGGGAATTACTGTATAATGTCAGCATTCCTGAAAGCTCTATAAGAGATGTTGGCGGAAACCCAAGATATTCGTCATGGTCTTTGCCAAGCAATTTTGTTGTTGATTGGGATGATAACCTACCACCCAATTGGGCATCTCTTCGTTATATCTACGTTATAAGCAACAATATCACTGGAGGTGGTGCAAGCTTTAAAACCAACTTAAGAACCTATATTCCGTCTTACTTCTACATGGGAGCTATTAAAGAGATATTTGGCGCTCTTGGCATTGTTGGTGATCCAAGAAGGGATCTTGGTGACCCTGTCGCTTTGAGATATAATGGCAGAAGCGTACTAGTTGTGCCTTCACTAGTTCCATCCTTTGAAGAAGGCATGAGAAGGTTAATGACATTAGACGATGTTCCAAACCCTGGACAAGCGGTTTTTGCTATCTTACCGAGAGCTGACCAGCAAGTGATTACTTTGGCAAGACTAAGACCTGCTGGGTACATGAAAGTGAATACTGGCGGTGTAGATCACTATCAGTCTACAATAGATTAACAGAAACAAAAAAATAAAGGGTTCTTATTTTAATTATATCAACATGGCAAATTTAAGCAGAAGGCAACTTCTTAAAGGAGCTGCAGGAATAGCTGCTACAGGAATCTATAATAGAAGTGCAGCCAAGATAATTGGCGGAGCAGCAGCTGGCGGGCTTGAAAAACTAATAGAGAGAAGGTCGCATGCCCAACAGCCTCAAACAGAAAAGAAAATATTCGAAACTGACTTATTGGGAAATGCAATAAATGACGCTGCAACACCTAACGGCGATGCAACTAATTTTTATTTCCAGAACTTTGGGTTCATTCCAGAAGATGTTAAGTATTATCGGGACAACAGAGACATAATAATTGCCAGAAATCCAAGCGATAATTCTTTGTGGTTTAAAATATTTGCAGGAAGCCAATCTTTAAGCGACAAGATTTTAATTCCAAATTCCCAAAACTTTGGCGCATTTGCGCCAATGACAATGCAGGGAAGGAAAAGCATTGCTGTTTATCACATTGACAGGGGCACGTATTACAAGCATGATGCAAACAGAGGCTTTGAGGATGCTGTATCAAGGTTAAATGATTTGACTAATGCTCAAGAACTAAGTCAAAATGAAGTAGCACAATACTTATTTTCTTCAACACAGCCTTTGAATGTTTTCAGCGTTGATTATGGCAGTGAAGGCACAAACGGATTTGGCTTTTCCAATAACGGTCTTGGAAGAGTAGACGCAAGCAACATTCGCTATAAAGACATCGCTAGCGGTTATGTAGTTAACATAAGGAGTTATATAGAATTAGCCGTTGAAAAATTAAAAAGAAATCCAAGCATTGGAAACATAAATGTGAATAGAGTCAGCTTTGTAAGGCGCAATGGGCTTGACAGATTAGTGTTTTTCGCTGATAAGGAGATTCCTATGCCCTCTGATTTTACTGTTCAGCTTCAAGGCTTAATGGCTGAGCAGCCTGTTAATGGCGTTTCAGTCAATGTTGGAAGCAGGACTTTAATCAGCGACCAGAATGGCGAGGCTGTATTTAGCAATGTGCCTCCTGGCAATTATGATGTTACTTTAGAAGGTCCAATCACTAAAGAGATTATTAATACAAATATTGCAGGAAGCACAACTTTACCGTGGAAAGTGCTCCCTTCCAATTTTCCCAGCGATTTATTTCGAGAGCTTTATTTTTATTTTATGAACAATAGTCTCGCTAAGCTAAGAAATCCTCAGGATATAGATTTTCAGATTTTTACAGGGCAATCAGACCGTAACAGATGGTATGCTACACCTTCGCAAGAAACAATTGACAAATTTGTGAATATGTCCAAAATGCTTATTAGGGGGGGCATGGAGTACTTTTACGATGTTCAAACACCAGAATCACAGATAAGAGTGATAAATAATTCACCACGTTATGGTAGCGGTACTTTTGTAATAAGACTGAAAGATGATATACTTGGCGGTAATCTAGCAAGTAGAGGTCCAAGAGTTCAAGGCAACGAGATTACATTTTGGATTGTAGATTTCAGAACAAACCTAGAAACTTTATTACCTCAAACTATATTAGGAAGTTATTTGAGAGAATTATGGGGCGCTATTTTTGGAATTGTAGGGGAGCCAATATTAGGCCGCAGTAACGGTTTGGCTGAAAGATACGATGCATATACTGACTGGGTAGGTAGGAATAATAATCACCAGCTTGAGTCCTTCTTAAGTTCAAAATTGCCTTTTGGTTATTATCCGGGCTTTGGAAGAGAGGCTTTTAGCTACCTGCTTGAGCTTGATAGAATGATGGGAATTGCCGCTAATGCAAGACCTGCTGGTTATACTGTAAGAGCAGGAACAAATGATTTTTATGTGAGACTTATAAACTAATCAATCTTATTCATCTACTTTTAAATTAACAATATTACACAAATTGCATACATAAGAATTATGCTTATTATATATTGAGAAGCTCACGCCACTGTTGACGATAAGGACAACATCAACACCAAAAATTAAAAGATTTAAAAAGAAGTAAAACTATACATTCATCCATGGTTGACCTCAAGAAAAGGAGATTTCTGAAAGGAGCTGCAGGAATAGCTACTACAGGGATTTATAATGGAAAAGCAGCCAAGATAATTGGTGGAGCCGTGGCTGGTGGGCTGGAAAGACTAATAGCTAGAAAGGCTTATGCACAACAGCCTCAAGTTGAGAAAAAAATATTTGAAACTGACTTATTGGGAAATCCAATAAATGATGCTGCAACAGCTAACGGCGATGCAACTAATTTTTATTTGCAGAACTATGGGTTTATTCCAGAAGATGTTAAATATTATCGGGATAACAGAGACATAATAATTGCCAGAAATCCAAGCGATAATTCTTTATGGTTTAAAATATTTGCAGGAAGCCAATCTTTAAGCGACAAGATTTTAATTCCAAATTCCCAAAACTTTGGTGCATTTGCGCCAATGACAATGCAGGGAAGGAAAAGCATCGCTGTATACCATATTGATAGGAGCAGGTATTACAAGCATGATGCAAGCGGAGGCTTTGAAGACACTGTATCAAGGCTAAATGATTTTAGCAATGCGCAAGAGCTAAGCCCAAATGAAGTAGCGCAATACTTATTTTCTTCAACACAGCCCCTAAATGTTTTTAGCGTTGATTATGGCAGTGAAGGCACAAACGGATTTGGCTTTTCCA
>JBBSVT010000028.1:0-3586 GCA_038046685.1 Nanobdellota archaeon | reverse complement strand
AAACAGAGAAGGTGAAAATTTTAGGTTGAAGAATGTTCAAATGGCGAAGTCAAGTAATAGGGTGGAATTAGAAGTAGGTTAGTTAAATCTTTATCAAACACTCACTAAAACCGCTCCAATCACAATCAAAACAGCTCCAGCCACAACTCTAAAAATCTGTGAAGCATCCGGTATTTCTTTCAAAAAAACAATTCCTAAAAATACCGCTAACAAAGTATTTGCATTATATATTGGCGCCAGCCTTGCAACCTCAGCTTTTTGGAAAATGGCAATTGCAACTGCAAGAAAGCCAATAGCCCAGATTACTCCCGCAAATAAAGCTAAGCTGCTGGATTTCCATTCAAAATTGGAACTGGGTTTGAAAACAAAAAATAACCCAAATAACAACATAGCGCCCAATCCAAACAATAAAGCACCATAATATGGGGAAAAATTTCCTTTCTGTTGTGCAAATTTGTAGATAATGGTATTTACTGCAAAACAAATGAATGCAACTAATCCATAAAAAATCCAGTTTGGCATTTTAGATAATTTTAAATCTTTTAATTTATTTCTTCAATCTTACCCCTTTTTACTTACAAATCTCATAATTTCTTCAGCAATTGACTCAGCATCCAATCCATACCTCCTATACAATTCATCTGGTTTGCCGGATTCTGCATATATGTCTTGCAATCCAATCCTTTTCATGATGCAGGGATAATTTTCACCTAATACTTCCGCAACTGCACTTCCTAATCCCCCAACTACATTATGATCTTCTGCCGTAATCACACAATTTGTTTTCCTCGCTAGATTTACTATTAAGTTAGTGTCAATTGGTTTGATTGAGGGCATATTCACAACATAAACTTGTATGTTTTCATTTTCAAGAATTTCAGCAGATTTTAAAGCTTCATGAACAAGGGTCCCTGTTGCAAAAATCACGGCGTCTTTGCCTTGCTTCAAAACTTCACCTTTTCCCATTTCAAATTTGTAATCTGGGTTGTGAATGGTCGGTACAGGATTGCGGTGCATTCTCATATAAGAAGGTCCTCTGTAATCCCCAAGGGAAAACACAATTTTTTCCGCCTCAATAGAATCACACGGTTGCAGCACAGCCATATTGGGCAATGCCCTATAAGCAGCAATATCCTCTATTGCTTGAGCGCTTTTCCCATCTTCTCCAGTTGCTATGCCTGCATGGCTTCCCGCAATTTTGACATTAAGCTTATTCCTTGAAACTATATTTCTCACAAATTCATAAGCCCTTTCGCTGAAAACAGCAAATGTGCTTGCATAAACAATTTTACCAGAAAATGCTAAACCAGCTGCGGCACCAATCATATTCTGTTCTGCAATTCCCATTGAGAAAAATCTATCAGGGAATTGCTTTGCAAAATATTCGCTTCTCGTGCTGTCACTCAAGTCAGCGTCAAGTGCAACAACATTTGGATTAATTTTGCCTAATTCCAATAAAGCTTTCCCATATCCATCTCTTGTCGCAGCTTTTTGTATTTCCATTTTTTTATTATTTATACTGTTTTATTTAAACTTTTTAACATCAATCTTTTCTATCTCTTCCATTCCCCTTTTATATTCTTCATCATTCGGAGCTTTCCCGTGAAATTTATGATTTGATTCCATAAATGAAACGCCTTTTCCTTTTATGGTATTAGAAATAATGATTGTTGGCTTTTTATTTTTTAATTTTGGTGCTTTGTCAAGTGCTTTCACAATTTGTGGCATATCGTGCCCATTAATATCAATCACATTCCATCCAAAGGCATTCCATTTCATAGCAACATTGCCAATGTCCATAATTTCTTTTGTCTTGCCGGTTTGCTGGACTTGATTTTTATCAAGTATTACAATTAAATTATCTAGTTTATGGAATGCTGCGGACATTGAAGCTTCCCAAACCGCACCTTCTTGGGTTTCGCCATCTCCAATCATAGCATAAACATTGCAGTTTATTTTGTCCAGTTTGCATGCCAGTGCAATTCCCACAGCAAAACTCGTGCCTTGTCCAAGAGCCCCACCAGCAAAATCAATTCCTGGAGTATTTAGCTCGGGATGTCCCTGTAACATTCTGCCAATCATTCTAAATCCGCCTAACTCAGATTTAGTGAAGTATCCTTTATCTGCCAAAACAGCATATATTGCAGGACTGCAATGTCCTTTGCTCAAAACAAATCTATCTCTATTCTGCCACAATGGATTTTTTGGGTCAATTCTTAATTTATGATAATACAAACCGACAAGCATATCGATACAGCTCAAAGAGCCGCCAGGATGGCCAGATTTTGCATTATAAATCATAGTAAGAATATCTTTTCTTAATTCCTTAGCTTTCTGTTTTAGGATTAAGATAAGGTCTTTTTTTGTCATATTATTTTTAAATTAAATTATGTGATTTTTATATTCTTAGTTCCATTGACGCGATTTTGGTGCCTATCAAACTTCATCTCAAAATAGTATTCAATTTCTCCCGTAGTTCCTTCTGGATATGCTAGAATTGTAAATTCGTATGCTTCAAACTGGTTCGTTTTTGATGCAACTTTCTTATAGTTATCAGGTAGATCAGCCACTTTTGGCTGAACAGATTTGTAAATGTCACCGCTTGTTAGCCTGTAATGCAAAGATATGTTAGTATAACGACCTTTTATTGGACCGCCTGCTCCCCAGGCACTAACAATTAATTTGATTAGAGTAGGTTCATCAGTTTTAGTTGTGTCAGGCGCATATTGTTCACTTGCTCCACCTCCAGGGGTAAACGAACAACTTGTTATAAGTAAACATACTAATAAATTAATTTTTGTTTTTATCATATTATTTTGATTGTGCCCTTTTTGAATAATGAATGATATTTTTAAAAATTGCAATTATAAAATTCTTATTTGATTTATTCAAATTCCTTTTGATATTTCTTATGATTCGCAATTCTCTTTTTTTATCAATAATTCCAATTTTATTCGTTTTTTTGTAACTGCCGATTCGCTTTGCCAAGTCTAATCTTAAGGTTAAAAGTTTAACAATATTCCTATCAACATCATCAATTTTTTTTCTATAATGCTCTATACTATCCATGGCTATATAGAATCAGCATTATTTTTTATATCTTTGCATTAATGCTTAAAATTACAATCAAAAAGAAAAAATCATCTCTTAATAGCCTCGGTCGCAGGCCTCATATTTTTCCATGCAAGCTCAAATAGATTTTCCAGAGCACTTGCAAAGAAAGGGGTATTCACCCAAATTCCAACGTCATAAGTTGGATGAACCTCAGTATCATCAAGAACCATAAAAATAATCTCTTTACCGTCAACAATACAGAATCTTGCCTTGTTGTCGGTACTTCTTACTTCAGCAATCCCTTGCAATTCTTTTAATGCCGACAAGGACTCTTTTGTGATTGGAGCAGCAATTCTGATTTTTACTCCTCTTTTCTTTAATTTTTCGAAAGTCGGCTTAAACCCCTCCACCTTTCTCAAAAACCCTAGGGCAGTCGTCATTAGGGTCACACTTTTCTCAGCATTCCTAATTGTTAGTTCCAAATGGTTGTACAGGTTATGCCTGCCTCTTAAAGAGCCGCTTAAATCAGCTG
>JBBSVT010000027.1:0-1999 GCA_038046685.1 Nanobdellota archaeon | reverse complement strand
AACAGAGAAGGTGAAAATTTTAGGTTGAAGAATGTTCAAATGGCGAAGTCAAGTTTAAAAGAGGGAATTACATCTGCCACATGCGAGATTGTTCTGGTTAAATTGGATGCAAGCATAAGCAGAAAATACGATGAGATTATTGGGCTGAATTTAATCAAAATTTAATAGATATTTTTTACTTTTCTGAATGTTCTACTACAAAACTGCCCAAACCATACCTTAGGACTCCCTCCACTTTTATTGGAATAAGATCTTTGTCAAACTTTGCAACACCACCCCTGATCAAATTCGAATCCTTGGCTTTAAAGTGAATCTCATAATGAGAATATGCTAGAGCTATTTCGGTTGGCAATCCACTGGAATTTACAAAATTCACTTTATTTGGTTTTTTCCCAGACATAAAAACTTGGAAAAATCCAACCAAAGCTGTTAGCATATCCGGCGCTGAACCGTCCGCGTTTGAAGTATCAACTTTTCCAAATTCATTCTTACCATGGAAATTGTAACCATTTCTCTCAAGCGCCGAATCGCTTCCATTGATATTAGGTCCAATTTGTATTTGATCATGTAATGAGTATACAAAACCAAAAAGGCGTATTCTACCAAAAATGGGTATTTTTAAATTTCTGTAGATGAGTACTAATTGAGCCTCTACTCTGCCTCCAGCTGTTATACCTTCGGACATATGGTAATATGACAACTCGTCATTCTCTCCATTTTTTCCTTTTGCCACAAGTTGCAATTGCGCGAAATATTTGCTTTCACATATTTTAAGCTCCAAGAATCCGTATCCTTTTTGAGGTTTATTTGTCAACAAATTAAGTGTGCCATTGAATGGATAACTCTTTGATGTGCAAGTTGTACTTTCTTCTGCAATATGTTCATCGGATTTGGACATACCTTGGGCTAATGCCGGCGTACCTAAGTGCAGACCTATTCCTAAAGAGTAACTTAGGATGGCTGCATAAAATGTCATATGCTTCATTTGGCTCCTAAAGTTCCAAAAACCTTGCTGTTTAAAAGGTTATTTAAAAAAACGAAAACCAAAAACCTTATAAACAAAAACTAAACTATGCCTTTGAAAGGGGGTTGGTCATGAGCGCAGAAAAAGAGATAGTTAATTATTGGTACAATAAAAAGGGGTTTTTCACGCTTAACAATATCAAGACACCTAGCAACAAGGATGCTGGAATTCTCGCTTTAGGATTTGACAAAGACAGAGTTAATGAAGTATTTCATGTTGAAGTCAGCTGCTCTATAACTAACAATATATCAGAAACATCAAATCTTAAGCAATCAATAAGCAAGATTGCTGATGATAAGTTTGAAGATAAGAATATAACTGATACAATAAATAATAACATTAAGCAATTCTCAATTCAAACCAGCAAGATAAAGAAAATCATAATACTTGGCGCTGTTCCTAAGTCAAGAAAAAGTGAAATTATAAAAGAATTTAATCAAAAGGACATTGAAGTTATTGAGTTTGAGAATATTCTTTATGATGTTTTGGAGCGATTAGACACACAATATTACAGGAATGACATAATAAGGACGCTTCAATTGACTAAATTCTTGCTTTTAAGTGAGCCAACAAAATTGGCCAAGCTTCTTGTTAACGAGACATTTAACTCTAGCTCAAGAAAGGAATTTTTGCTGAATATACTGGATAAAAACGAGATTATAAAGGATTTGCGAATGACTAATTTAGAAAGGTTAGGAGCAATATTAAAAAATTCCGGATTGAAGCCAAATGAATTGGCTGAAATGATTGAACATAATATTTTAAACAAAAAAACAAGAAAAATGTTTTTGAATTCTTTGATGGAGCAGGAAGAAACAAGAAAGATTGTCAACAAACAAAAAAAAGTTAAGAAGGTTAATGTTCCTTTGGGGAAGTTCTTTTAGGGATTATTTTTCTATTTCATAAAATGTTTTTGTGTAAATAACTAAACTTTTGCATTTTCATTTAAAAGCATTTCTCTTGCCATTTTTATTC
>JBBSVT010000026.1:0-1323 GCA_038046685.1 Nanobdellota archaeon | reverse complement strand
AGAAGAAAGTTATCTTACTTTAACCTATTAAATGGTTAATATCCACGCAACGCCGCTCTAAGAGCTAAATTATTAAATTGATCTGGACTAGCAGTCTTTCCTAACTCTTCTTCAACCTCTCTCCAAAATCTTCGCATTGGTCCGTATTTGAGTTCATCATCTGTCCTACATTGCGTAAGCATTTCCTTGTATCCAGATTTAATTCTTTCATAAGTTTTGTCATCAATTACTTCTCCACGGACACCAATAATTCTTGTTTGAACACCAGAAATCTCCTGAATTATACGTTGTAATATATCTCGGGAATAGTCTATATGCGCGAGTAAGTTCATTCCATGCCATGGAAACCTTTTTCCATTTGTAGTTTCAATCTGAGATACCAGTCTGTTTTTAAATTCAATTGGACTACTTCTGGGTTGAGTCGTTCTTAATATAACTGAGTAGCTCACCCATACTTTTTCTTCTGGCCACACAACCTCACCTCCCACAATACGACTTGGGTATTCAGTCATAACACATGATTCTGGCGAAACTCTACCTAAAATATCATGAACTTTTCTCTCAAGTTTTGCCTCAACTTCCACAGCTCCTATAGTTGTGGCATGTCTAATAAATTCGTCTAAAGATTTTACTCTGACTGGAAAATATCCTTTAACTATTCCTGAATACTGTTCAAGCGTTTTTATTGTCATTTTTATAAATATCTTCTTTCAACCCTAATATCAGGTCCATCCATAACAATTCTTTGAATTCCTTGTTCTCCTTGATACATTCCTGAGAGTTTTGCTTTTACGTCTTCAGTAAGTGCATTATCAACTACTTCTCCATACATTTTTCTGAAATCTCTCACACTATATGTCTCACAATGACCGCCACTTAACCAAAATTTAGAATCTGTAACTTTTCCAGCTCTATTAAAATTTAATTCATGAACTCTTCCATTTTGTCCTTCTCTATTATCTTGCACACATAAGACAAGACCACCAATTTCTATACCATCTTCTTCAACTTCTATATCTATACCACTTTGACTTGTTTTGAATTGTTTCATTTTAAATCGTCTTTTGTTTTTTATAATGATTTTTATTACTACTCTTTTTTATTTCGATAGCGTCTGGAGGGCATCTCAAAAGTATATACTAATCCATTCGGATCGTAAATATGATGTACTTCTGTGTGAATACCCTTGAATAGACCTTCTGGATATTCTTTTTTAATAAGTTCTATTTGCTCGGCAGTCAAAGGAGAAGTTTCTCTCGCTTTGATATCGAGTTTTTCGAATAAATAGTAAGAAATATATACTCCAGTTCTAAGAATAATAGT
>JBBSVT010000025.1:0-2455 GCA_038046685.1 Nanobdellota archaeon | reverse complement strand
CGATAACACTAAAGCTATGCCAAAAATGTTCCATTATTTAAGAGATTAGCTATTACTCAATATTATTCAATGCAATTTATGGAAAGATGCTTATCAATCTTGGTTTAGAAGATTTCAAGCTAATAACAAACAATGCCAAAAAAGCAAAGTTTTATTCTACTGAAATAGGTAACTTTGGTAGCGATGATATTGATAAATTGATGAAGGCAAAGCTAAAAGGAATGAATAATGCAATACTGATTTTGACAGGAAACAATGAAACAACACTTGACGAGCTTGACTATGTTTGGCAATATGCGTTAAAATATCTCCCAAAGAATGGAAAGACAACTTTTGCCTATAAAGTTGATGATGTTAAAAAGTTGCAGTTAAATTTAATGGCTGTTGGATAAAAATGTCACGCATTGAAATAACATTTACAGGTAAGATAAAAACAACCAAAACTATCTATGCTATTAGGGAAGCAGAATCAAGTGGAATAGTCCTATACATCGGCGATATTCTTCCTAAATGGAGAAGTTCGTTGTTTAACTATGTAACTTATAATCTATTGCATAAACATTGCTATCGTAACTCTTTGACAGAAGCATTGAATGTTCCGCTTCTTGTCACCTTATTAAACCAAGCATTAAAAATCTTCAAGGAAAAACTCAGAGAATACGATTGTTTGTATAAAGAAAATGAATACGACTATATGCACGATATTTTTGTTGGAGAGGTAAAGCACCCCGATAAGAACAAAAGCATAGTATTCATAATCAAAAATGACGCTGGCGGATACGTTTTAATGTTAGAAGAAGATTATCCTAAATTTCAAAATTAATAGTAATCATCAAAAGAAAAACTAAATTAAAAAGATGTTAGAAAACAGAACGGAACCCCCCCCTAACGAACGAAACAACTAAATCGAAATGTTCCACTTAGCGATTGTTTTTTACTGCTCACTTTTTTCGTCGGATAAAAACAAGCTGCCCTCAAAAAAACTCCACGGTACAGTTTTCAGAACTTCATAAGTGGAAAAGAATACTACAAGTGATTTCGCATATTTGACTTAATCATCATTTGAAAAATTTTTCAAAATAGGCAATATTGTTGATAGTATAGTAAAGCTTAAATCCCTGACTTGTCAGTTGCTTATGGGCTGCCAAATTATCCATTGCTGATTTTGCATAAGCTCTCTTGTACTTTCCGCTAATGTCATTTAAAATTGCCTCTAAGAGCAAAGTTCCCAAACCGTTGCCTTTAATCTTGCTGAAACAAATCCATAAATAAGCATTAGTTATTGTGACTTCATACCAAACGCCAAAGGCAGAGTATATGGCTTGAATCAACTATCTTATGAATTCCATAAGTTCTACCCTCAAGTCTTAGCCTAACTTCCTCTTCTGTCAAGTCTTTTTTTGCAGGTATTTCCATTCTTACATCATCTAGAACTTCTGTTAAATCTTCTATTGTTCCGTTTATTGGCATCATTTGAATTGACTTAATTTTAAATTTTCAGTTGTTTATCTCTCAAATCCCACTCTTAACTCAAGCCCATATTCTCGTGCTATTGAATGCTCATTGGTTGCCAAGAAGTAATCCCCATTCAACTTGGAAATAGCATCTTGTGCCTGCCTCACCATAACATCAACACAATCTCTGATTCCAGTCGCAAATCTATCTTTTATCTTTCCATCAGTGCTATCAATCACGTATATGTCGATAGTAGAGTTGGGAGAGGGTATTACTTGTCCTTTCATTTTCTTACCTCATATTTAATTAAACAACGACTTAACTCAAAAAACAAAAATTAAATATTGTAAATGGCATCAATTGCGCAGGAGTACATTTCACGCAATACACTAACTCCTTTCTCTACCCTAGCTTTGCTGCCAGCTATTGTCATGTGTGCAGTGCCATTCCCATTTTTTGAATAGAGGATATTAAGACCGTCTCCTAATTTGTATCTAATCCCTCCATCTTCGGCAACAGGTTCATCGATTTTGTTTTCCCGAAAATATTTCATAAGTCTTGCTTCTAGCACTCCAAAATCTGCTGCATTGGTGTGTATTACAACTTGATGCGTTTGTGTCATTTTTATACCTCCATTCTCTTTATTCCATTAGCAATAGCTGAACACAATAATAATTTTATGTCACAAAAACAAAAAATATATAAAAAAAGACTTATTTGTGTCTTTTATGACACATATTGCAGAGCAAGTGAAGATATTTTTGGACAATGATTTTATTATAAGGAAATGCCTATTTAGGAGTATAATCAGCTTTAGGGCATTGTCCAGATACATAATTAAAACCTTAAGTTTAGAGGAGAAAAACTTAGATGCTGTTATGAGTGCGATAAGGCGTTATAAGAAAGAAGAGAAAGTGAAGTCTGAAGTAGAGTTAAAAAAACTATTGTAAAATAATTTGAGCGCCTATCCACCAGTCAATAGACATGGTGGCATTACGGC